>NZ_QOUX01000022.1 GCF_004116265.1 Anaerobacillus alkaliphilus
ACGTCGAATTGAATTCTTGACTACTCAAGTTTACTCAAAAGCTTTTACAAACTTTCCGGTAAAACTTAAATGTGTTAGTTGTTATCTAGTTTTCAAGGAACAAATTCAATTGTGAATTGGACAATTATGAATTTCGAATTGCTTTTGAGAGCTTCTCTGAGATGCTTTCAACAATTCATAATTCAAAATTCATCATTCATAATTGCTTTTAGAGAGATCATTCTCTCAAAACTGAAACACAGCGTCAGCGTACTTTTCCTAA
>NZ_QOUX01000023.1 GCF_004116265.1 Anaerobacillus alkaliphilus
GTGTTGTTCCCATTAAATGCCACGACATTCGCTGGGAAAATGACTTGTTTCACTTCTGCCCCTATTTCAACCGTAATTTTTCCATTCTGCGCCTGTGGGTTAGTTACTACAAGTTTCGATCTATCTGGCGTCACCGGTGGATGTGCTGGTGGACCTGGATTTACAGGCTCCCCTGGTTCTCCCGGCTCTCCTGGTTCTCCTGGTTCTCCTGGCTCTCCTGGTGAAGATGCCTCAATTGCTGGAAGCGCTCCAACATGACCACCATCTGTCCCAGCCGTATTTAATTTACTCTCTAGTGTCAGACGGAGGAAATCTCCCCAACTGATATTGCCATCTTCATCTCTTTCATAGACTTCTGGTAAGCTGATACTTACAAAATCAGTTACGGCAACAGAAACGCCCTGGCTATTTACTGTCTTTTCACCGTCAAAGAAGAAGTTTGTGGCATCTACATTCCCTGAGATAAAGTCAGGAACGGCATCTTCTGTATTTGATTTGAATGAGAGGTTATTCTTAAATATCCCTTGGTCTTCAGCTGCAAAGTATGGATTTAATCTGAAGATAAAGTTAAATCTATCATTATCAAAAGCAGTATTGTTTTCGACAACTACAGCACCTGGATTAAAGTTATCGGTAAACCCATCCATACGGTTATTAAAAGCAAGATTGTTCTTTACGACATGCGCAACAGGAAGACCTTCTCCACCCACTTTAAACCCATTTCTATTTCCGTAGGCTATGTTTCCATCCAGTACTACTGGCATGTTAGGTCCTTCATTAATTCGATTGTACAAGTCCCAACCGTCATCAATGTTGTTATACGCAATATTGCCTCTAAAAATGTTTCCAACACCTACACCCAATTTAGCTGCAAATCCATCAGCGTCAACTTCAGCTGCATCTTTATTGTGATGAGAGGTGCTATTCAAAACAAGGTTGTGTTTAGGCCATAAATCTGGATTTGATCCATCACCAGTAATATGGAGTCCCGTATTTCCGTTATAGCTAAAGGTCATCATTTCAATAATATTATGATCTCCCTTTATTCTCATGCTAGTAGAAGAAGCTCGAGTTAATTCGATGCCATAAAGGTGCCAGTAATCAGCTTCAAGGCGGAGGATTTCACCAAGACTTCCCTTTCCGTCAATCACTACTTTTTCACCATTGTATGGTACAATGCGCTTCATTTTCCCTTCTACACTACTATATTCTTTACCAATTCTAATTGTAGAGGATGGTTCATAAGTTCCCTCACGCATAAATATAGTTTCGCCCGGTAAAACGAATTGGATTGCAGTTACTAGATCCATAGGATCGTCGATCGTTCCTGTTCCAGAGTTAGTACCATCTGGAGAAACAAATAGTCCTGCTCCATTATTAAAGATTTTTTTCGTTACTGTTATATTTTTCGTTATTGGTGTTTGAGACGGTGCACCTGAAGGAATATAAGTAACTGTAAACACTGTTGTTTCATTTTCAAGTGTTTCAGAGATCACTAATGCCTCGTTAGCAGTAACTGCTAAATTACTAGCAACCTCTACTCCATCCTTTGCCATTGTCACACTACCACCGTAATTAGCTAAAACTCTTAAGTCGTAATCTGCAGAACCAGATTGAGGTGCAGATACAATGTTCATCGCCACATTTGCTGGTGGTTGCTCAACTACTGGTGACGTTACTGTATTAGCTTCACTTAAAGTAATGCTTGCATTTTCTACACGAACTTTTGCATTTCTAGCTGCATAGAAGCCAATGTACATATTGTTCTCATCAATCACTTGAACTAGATCCGCTCCGTTTACTACTCTTTCAAAACTAACTATTTCACCTAAATGAGTCGTGTAGGTAGTCGACATAATAAACGATGTATCGGTTCTTTCTAGCTTCATTCTAATTGGTGTGTTAAGACTAACGTTTTGATTATGATTAGAATTAAACGTCGAGTTAGAGAATGAAGAGCCAAAGTTGCCCCAAGGGTAAAGGACACCTGTTCTAAAAATTGGTGCTACTCGTACTTGGGTTTTCCCGGAACCAGCACGAACCCCTACGCTAAACATATTTGATGCTGCAGGAACTTCTTCAAAGCCTAGTAACATTGGCTCTTGTCTAGCTCCGCCATTCACATCTCTAACCATAATTCCTGCACTATCTTGACCATGTGGATTAGCATCAGTTTCTGGACCGAACTGTTCAACGATAATATCTGCTTCTAAAATAAAATTGTGTACATTTGGATCTAGAGCAGTATAGTAGAATGTTAAACCGTCATGTCCAGGTGCAATCTTTCCGCCGCGACTTTCTAAAACAATCGAACCTTCTATCGTGCCTGGCACTTGTGGTTCAGCATAGTTAGTACCTATCTTCTCAGGCAATACATTGGAATTGAAATTTAAGTCAGTTGATTGACCAAAGGTGATAGATTTCCAATCTAATGATGGAGTTTCTTCTTTTGGCTCAAGATATTCAATGGTAATACCATTAATTTTTACATTAGCAACATTCTCTCCTGAGTTTCCTTCAGTACGAAGTTGAATAAATGAAGCATCCGTACCGACCTCAGACTCAATCACTAGTTGCGTAGGAACATCTTTTGCAAAAGCATCATAAATTCTCGATGCCCCATCGTGAATTGAATTTGCCTGACCAGTTGTATTATTGTCTACGTATACTTGGAACTTTCTTTCTCCACTAGCCTCTGCAATATCCAATGTCAATCTGTAAGGTTTGCTTAAATCAAATACTCCACCTGGGGTAGTAGAAGCTGTCGAATCAGTAGTTGAAAGAGCTCCGACTGTCATTCTAGCCCCACCTGTTAAAGTGATTTGCTCAGACGACACAACAATATTTGAACCGCCACCCTTAATCAAGTACATAGGTTTTGTTTCATCATTAGGTAGCGCTTTATATGCTGCAGTGAATAAATTATCTCTAGTTGCTCCTTCAAAGTTATCAAAAAATACTAGGTTGCTAGGATCAGTTGGTTCAACTGGATCTGGATTATCTCCAGGATCTCCTGGTAAATTCGGGTCATTCCCCGGCAACACATACGTAAAGAAATTGCCCCAAACAATATTTCCTGCTGCATCTCTTTGATTTACGATACTTGGTAATGCTCGTGGGTCAAGTGGCAATACAGGCTCATGAAAGATAAACTGCTCATCTGTTAATTCTACGCCTGAAGCATTCTTAGACACTGAACCATCAAACATAAAGTTCTCGTCTGATGCTAGATTTGATGGGTAACGATCTCTTGCTGAATAATCTCTTTGATAAGAAATTGCTCCATTAATTTTAAAATCAGGAGTGATATGGTTATAGGTTGTAAAGTCTAAGTTACCGCTGCGATTGTTAAAACCAATTACATTTTCGGCAATAAGACCAGGGTTACTATTACTTGTAATTCCATACTTCCCGTTATTAAATGTTAAGCTGTTACGGATAATATGTGGAACGTGGACGCCTTCGCCACCTAATTTAAAGCCGTTTTTGTCTCCACCGCCGCCAGTTCCGTTTGTAAGTACACCGTTGTTAAACGCAATACTATCTTCGATTACAACGACGCCAATTGGACCTGAACCAACTTTTGTATAAAGATCATAACCATCGTCAACATTATTGTGTGCGACTACGCCCCTTAGAACATTCCCCTCACCAACAGTAAGTTTTATCGCAAAACCATCTGCATTGTTTTGGGCAGGATCCATGTTATCAAACGCAACACTATATTGAATTAAGTTGTGAGACGGCCATTCATCTATCGTCACTAATGAATAATCAATTCTACTCATTTGGAAACCAGAGTCCCCATTATCATAAAATCTACTATATTCTACAACATTGTGATTTCCTGCAAGATGATAACCTTTGGTATTACCAGCTGAACGGGTGAAATCAAGTCCTGATACATGCCAGTAATTTCCTTCATGAAGCATTCCATCAGATAAACGGTCAAAGTCGAAGATTGGTCTTGTGCCTTCTTCAGCTACTAAATACTTCATCGCATCGGCAGTTCCATCATTAAACCGCTTAATTCTAATTGGAGAAGTTCGAACATAACGTCCATCTTGAACAATAACTTTTTGTCCTGGTTTTACAAAATCTATTGCTGTATCAATATCGAGTGGATTATTTTTGGTTCCTAATCCTTCTTTTGAACCTGTTGGTGAAACGTAAATATCTCCACCTTCTGCAAACGTTTTGTTCGTTACGGTAAAGTTTCTTACGACTGGCACATAAGAAGTTAAATACTGCGTATCATCAGGGATAAAGGTCAGGCTAAAGTTAGTGTTACTATGTTGAGTAATCGTTGTAGGTAATTGAACGATTTCCCCTGCTGTTACCTCTAAATTTTGAGAAACAGTGTTTAACCCCTGTCTAACAGTCAGTTCCCCATCGACATTTGCTCTTACTTTTAAATCGTAATTTGTTAGTGGTGTTTTATCTAAAGATAAAATATCAATTCTTGGTTTTACAGGTTCTAATGGAGGGGCAACTCTTGGTGCATCTGTAGCTTGCGCTGTTACAGAAAACTGAATGTTATGCACTTCAATCGTTGCTTCACGAGCCGTATAGAAACCAACGTACAGTTTATTATCTTGAACATTTAGGATTTCTGGTTCGAAAATAATGGCTTCATAATCATTATTTAATCTTCCGACGAACCCACTATTCGTTTTCGATAATGTTAAACGGTAGTCTTTAGCTGGATACGTATTCGTAATTGATGGTCTTTCTTGTTTTAACATGATGCTTTGGATATCTTGACTTCCTTCACCATCAGATGCAACAACACCTGTTCTTGCAAATAACTGTGTCCCGTTCGGCCATATGGTGCGCCCAGCGAAGCCACCAATCGCAGCAATATTGGAAGAAAATACTGCTGAGTCATTTAACTGCCCAATAGCATCCCTTGCCATAATACCAAAGGATTCCTGACCATCGTGAGGAGTCTTCGCGTAATGAATTACTTTAATGTCTGCTGATAACTCAAAGTTATCTTCTGCTGCGTCAATTACAGTGTAGTAATACGTAATTCCATCATGATCACCTGTCACTTTTCCAGCATTTTGTCCAGTCGAAGCTTCAAGTTTAATTACCCGCTCTTCAAGTGCGCCGTCCTTGATAACTTCCCAGATATTTCGATTTGTACCAATAGACTGACCAAATCTAATGAAATTCCATTGGTAATCTAGTTCCTCTCGAACAGTTACCTTTAATGTTGTACCAGAAATACTAGAATCGTTAGGAACGATCTTAAGATCGTAGGTTCCAACCTCTGTATTATTAAAATTACCTAACTCAATCTCATATTCAGTTGGAGCTAGAAGTTCCTTGTCTTGGTTATCATAAATTAACGATACTTCTAAACCATTACTGTCAAATGACTCACCAAGGAAATATGTCGTTTTCGGGTACTTTGTTACCTCGATACGATCTAGTTCTTTTTCTTTTACAGTTACTAGGAAAGTCGTTGACACACCTTTATAGGAGATGGTTATTTCTTTTTGACCTGGTGAAGTCGTATCTAACGAAGAAACTGTATAATCTCCTCTAAGTAACCTTACCTCAGAATTGTCACTATATTTTGCAAAGACAACAATCCCACTTAAGTCCAACTCATCACCTAGAAAATAAACCACCTTCTCTGGTAATTGCGTAATCTCTAACCCTTCTAAACTAGCATCTTTTACTTCGACATCAAACGAAGTTGACTTTTCAGGCATTTCTGTTGAAATTACATGGACCGTAATTGCGCCCGGCGTGGTAAAAGTGAATGTTCCATTTTCATCAGTTGCTTCTGGAATTTCAAACGTATATAAACTTTCGTTCAACTCTTGAACTACTCCAGTACCATATTCAGCAACTACAGTAATTCCCTTTGGATCAAATGTATCACCAAGATAATAGACCATTTTTGCTGGGTAGTATAAGACATCTAAATTTTTTATAGATAATGCTGCAATATTAATGTCTACACTAGCCTGTGCACCGTTAAAATGGATTGTTAGTGTATTCGTTCCAGGCTGACTACTATCAAATCCTGTAACAATATATTCATTTTGGGCAAGTACTTCGGTTCGTTGGTTTCCTTGGGCATCAACCCAAACAGCAGAAACGATTAACCCTGATAAATCAAGAAATTCTCCAACCAAGTACTCCTTTTTCATCGCATTAGTATTTAAGATTATGTCTGTCGCTATTCTTGCATCAGCCTTAATTTCAAAATTGCTAAAAGTTACTTCAGCATCTCTAGCAACATAAAAGCCGACGTAAACGTTTTCATTAAATAGCTGGTCCTGAGTAAGTATTTCACTTTGTCCATTTGTGGTTACTACGTAAACATCTCCGGATTTCTTAATCCGTAAATCATAAATCTCACCCGCAGACGGAACTCTAACATGAAAAGGATCAAGCTTCACTTGTGTGCCAGTGCTTGGTTGAGTTCCAGCTACTCCATGTTTATAAAAGCCTTTTACATGATCTGTATCTAAGGCCCCTACAGCTACGTAATTAGAGCTTTGTGTACTAGATCCAGCAACGAAATCATCTCTAAGCATCAATCCAAATGATTTTTGATTCGGTGTAGAAATACTACTATCACTATTAAAACTCTTTACTTGAGCTCTGGTAGTAATTTCAAAGTTGCCACCAGCTGGTAGTTCTTTATAGTAAAATGAGATACCTTCGTCAGCACTTGCGACCTTGCCACCTGACGCAAACAATGTTACTGAACCGTCTTCATGAATTGTTGGATCCGGATTTCTGCCATCACTTGTATTCGCACCAAATTTAGTAAACTCCCAATCTCCTAATTCAATTGTTGGTTGAAACGTTAGTTCCACATCACTATAAGTAACTGTTGCATTTCTAGCTACATATAGCCCTACATAGTTTAAGGCTTCTTGATATTCAAGTATTTGAATTTGATCTCCAATAGATATCGTGTAAACGCTACCAACTTTTTTAATACTTAACTCATAGGTTTCTCCTTCTAATGGAGGACGTGTTGTAGAAAACTCCAACCCCTCTTTTGTGTGTACCCCTGATTGTTTAAAGTAGCCCTTCATTACTTGGTCTAATGCACCTACAGCTACATAGTCACCAGTAAAACTTGCAAGTCGCTCGTTATTCAATACGTTGCTTCTAAGCATAATTCCAAAAGAAACCTGGTTATTAGCTGTCCATGCATCCACATGAGCTGTAGCACGAAGCTCATAATTGGAATTGTGATCAATCTCTTTAAAATAGTAGACTAATCCTTCAGTTGCCGCAGATATTTTCCCTCGGTTATTTGATGCTCTTAACGTAACATCCCCATCTTCATGTTCAGTAATTTCAAAGTTTTCGTAATTAAGATCATTTGTACCAGTGTCCCCCATAATACTGCCTTGCCAATCACTTGTAATTGTTATCATTTCGTTCTGTGACTCAGTTACAGTATCCGTTTCAGCAAAAGCAAACGTTGTTAAATTTAAACTTGAAAATAACAACAGAAACGACATTAACATTGGTAACAGCCGTTTACGTCTTCCCATTTACATTCCTCCTTTTATGTAAGATTTACACAATAAAAAAACATCTTCAATCTGATAATCTCACCTCTTTACTAAAATTTTTATAAGTAAAATATATTGTTGCACTCTAAAAATAACAACGTTGTTATTTTTGAGTATACAACAATAAATAAAGTAACGTATGGAAGTAGTTAACTGAGTAATTGGTGAAAGCTGCGGAGTTTGCTCTGATGACTTCTGAGTTAACAACGTTGTTAACTCAAGGTAATTGTATATACTTTTAAAGAATCTGTCAATTAATTATCTAAAAATTAAAAATACTTTCGTTCGTCAATTTGCGAGCTTGTTTTGCATTTTGTTGATATTAGCCTGATTTTTCTTTAGACCTCTGTTTTTTTTCAAGATAAAAAGGGACACTACACCTAATTCAGCTGCCATGCCCATTGAATGAGCAAGTGAACCAATCATTCCATTCCATTGCGGTACGATGCTCGATGCAGTAACTAAAACAGCTAATAAGACTAGTACATGAGTAGTTTGAGAATATACCATAACGCTTGTTTGGCTTCTTAGTAGCAATAGGCCATTACAATAATCAAGAATCGGGAAAACAACAGCCATGATTAGGAAAAAACGTAAAGCTTGTAAACTAGCTTCTAGTAATCGATCATTTGCACCAATAATGTTTTCTATAAAAAGATGTCCAAGTGGTGTGAAATTAAATAATGCTAACACAATAACTGGTACTACTCCGATAGTAAACGTAAATTTCTTTACTTTTTCACTATTTTCATTATAAAAGGTCAGAACAATTTGATGGATATAGGTAAAGAAGCTTAGCATTAGCTGTGTAATACTAAACGCTATTGCATAAGCAGCAATCGCTAATTCAATGTCGTTTGTTTTTCCAAGAAATACATTGATTAAGGGGGCTACTAATACAATGATTAAAGATGATAAAATAAGAGGTTTATAGAAACGGAATATTTGTGACTTAGTTGTTATCTTATGCGACGGGTCTTCATTAACCATCTTTTTCACAAGAAAACGTCCCTCAATATAACTAACAATACTCTCAATCATCATGCCTAGTAGAAATATATAGGCTCCGGTTTTAGCGTTAATATTGCCCGTGTGGATAAAATAAAGCGACAATAAATACATCCCAATTAAGCGAATAACCATCCCAAATGTTAACCACTTTGTTTGTTTATTTAGGATAATCACTCCTTGAAACAAACAACGAATCGCTGAAAACAAAATAACGATAACTAAAATCTGATAAACTTCAACGATCTGTCCCACCATATTTGTTTCAACCCCAAAAAGCTTCGAGAAAATCCAACTTCCTAACGGAGTAAAGGCAATTGTTACGGAAATTAACATTAAGGTTGTGATGACATAGAAAGCCACATGTGCCATTAATTGAAATGATTTTCGATCTCGCACGAGCGCTGAACAGGTATGCCGTAATAAAACCCCTAGACGCTCTGTGATACTGAACAAACTCATAGCAATAACATAGCTTGCGATAATTAACTCTGGGTTATCAGCTCTAGTTAGAGTACTGTTAATAATGATGTGTGAAATTGTTACTAAGCTTGCAGATAATCCTAGCGGAATAAAGAACTTTAACAGTTTCCGATTGGATACTGTATCCTTTTTGGTATCTACGCAACTACTATCTCCCATCTTCATCATCTTCCTTACTTTTAGTTTCAACTCATTTTTAACAACGTTGTTAAAAATGATATAACTTCCTATTACGCATGTCAATAATTAACCTATATCCTTTAAAAACCGCAAATCTTATTGACAACGTTTCCATTTTAATCTTAATATAGAGTTATAAATAACAACGTTGTTAATAGTAATTATATATATTCTGATTTTGTCTCTTTAACACAAAATATTTTGGAGGTGGATGGTTTGGCTTATGAATTAGTAGAAAAGTTAAAACAGCAGTATATGAAGGGTTGCGGCAAGTGGTATTCAACGAATTGGCACTACGTTGAGAGTTGTATCATGAAGGCCTACCTTGATAGTTATCAACACACTGGTAATGAAGAGGAATATCAGTTTGTTAAGGATTTTGTTGACACTCTTGTTGATGAAAATGGTCATGTAGAACAAATTGATAGTAACTACTATAGTATCGATCAAATTAGAATGACTACTATTTTATTTTCCTTATATAAAAAAGAACATAACCCTAAGTACAAGGTAGTATTAGATTTAATTTATAAACAGTTAGAAACTTATCCAAGGACTAAAACCGGAAACTTCTGGCATAAGACAAATTACCCAAACCAGATCTGGATGGACGGTCTTTATATGGGTCAACCATTCTATGTTCAGTATATTAAGGAGTTTGAAACAAGCAAAGATTATTCTGATACTTTTAATCAATTTAGACAGACTCGTCAACTACTATTTGATGAGAAGACTCAGCTATACTATCATGCTTATGACGAAAGCCGAGAAATGTTTTGGTGCAATAATGAAACAGGACTCTCTCCACATGTTTGGGCTCGTGCGGTTGGCTGGTACGCAATGGCCTTAGTAGACATCATGGAATTGCTTGAGGACGAGGACGTAAATACAAACGAACTAAAAGATTTACTTAAAGAAACGATTGATGGCATGTTACGCTACCAACATAGTAGCGGAATGTGGTATCAGGTCGTCGAATTAAGTGGTTATAAAGAAAATTACTTAGAATCTAGTGGAACAGCAATGTTTGCATACGCAATCTTAAAGGCTGTTAGACTTGGATACTTGTCTGATTGTTATGTGAAATATGGAAAATTAGCTTTTGATGGTATTATAGAAAACTATGTTACAGAAGAAAACGGCGAAGTCTTACTAGGTGGAATTTGTAAAAGTGCAGGCTTAGGAAGGCACCCTGAGTTAGGAATTATCCGTGATGGTAGTTACGAGTACTACACGACTGGAGAGCCAATTGTAACGAATAACGGGCATGGTGTTGCACCATTTTTAATGGCTTACAATGAGGTTAAACTTTTATTAAATCTAGAAGTTGTATCTACAGAAGCTGTTAAATAATTTACTAACGAAAAAAGTGCTTGGGAGATCCAAGCACTTTTTTGCTTACCTATTTTATTTACGTAATTTATGCTATTCTAGTCATTTTCAGTTGACTTAGTCCATCAACTGACCGCCATTCACTTCGATCATTTCACCTAGTAAAAAAGTACTTAAAGGAGATGCTAAGTACAATACAGCATCTGCAACTTCTTCAGGTGTACCTTCCCTGTTAAGCGGGATGGTTTTCTTAATGTTTGCCCTTGCTTCATTACTAGTAAAGCGGTCATGGAATCGGGTTGTAATTGTCCCCGGTGCTACTCCATTCACAAGAATTCCGTACTCACAAAGTTCCTTTGCTAACCCTTTTGTAAATGCACTGACGGCAGCTTTTGAAGCTGCATAAACGACAGCTCCCATGCCTCCACCGTTTCTTGCTGCTATTGAAGATATATTTATGATTCGACCGTAATTTTGTGCTTTCATGATTGGAATTACATGTTTTGAACATAAAAACACTGATTTTTGATTAACGTTCGTAGTATCTTCCCAAAGCTCTTCGGACATATCTTCAATCTTGCAGCGCTCCACAAGTGATCCAGCATTATTAACTAATATCGATACTGGCCCTAAGTCCTCTGTCACCTTATTCATCATCTCAATTACTTGCTCTTCGTTTGTAACATCACATTGATAGGCAGCTGCTTCGCCTCCGTTAGTAGTAATAGCAGATACTACTTGAAATGCTTCGTCTTTACTATAATTATAGTTGACGGCAACCTTCACGCCCGCCTCGGCTAGACGAATAGCTATTGCTCTACCAATACCCGTGCCTCCACCCGTAATTATCGCTACTTGATTCTCTAAATTCACACTTAGCATGTAATCCACCCCTCTATAACAACGTTGTTACTATTGTTCATATATTTGAAGCTTTTAATAACTTCTCTTGCTCTTCTTCAGGTTTTTTAAGAAATTTCCCTATTGTTGCTGCTAATACTTGTTGGAATAAAATGACTACAATAATTGGCAAGGTTACCTGCGGAGGGAAATAGGTAATTGCTAATGCAGCCCCTACACCATTGTTTCTTATTCCACTATTGTAGGCTAAACTTATCGCTATCCCATAGTCCCATTTAAATAGTTTTGCAGAGAAGATACCAATTGCATAACCAGTAATAACAAGCGCCACAAGGATAACCAAAAGTATAACTAATTGTAGATCAACTCGTGTAAAATAAGGTGATATGACAGAGCTATTAAAAACAATGACTACCAACAAGCCTATCTTAGAGAATGGTGCGAGTTTAGCTTTTACAGCTACACTTGGCTTACTGTAAAAATGACTAAACAATATCCCTAGTAAAGAAGGTATGACAATCATCCAAAATAAACCATTCATTAGGCCGACCGTATCAAGTGACACGTCAGCGCCTAGTAAAACCTTTAATGTAAGTGGTACTAGGAACGGTGATAATAATGTGTTTACTAATATGATCGAAAGTGTGTTGGCAGTATTTCCATTGTGAATTGACACCCACATTAAACTGACAATTCCTGTTGGAATAATAAATGCTAAAACTAATCCTGTAACAATATAAATGTTATCGGCAAAAAAAAGCTTCCCAACGCCAAAAGCTAGTAAGGGCATAATTACTTGTAAGATGATTAAGCAAACAAAGATAGGTAAAGGATTTCTTAGGGCTTTCCCTATATCCTTTACCTTTAAACCGAGACTACTACTGAAGGTAATGCACGCAAATATCCAAGGCACTAGAAATGCCCATGCTTCTAAGAATGATAAAAAGGTTATCCCACTAAGAACACAAAGTGGCGTAAGGTACGGAATTTGTTTTTCGAGCTTCCTATTTAATTTTTCAATCACAGTTTACTCATTTCTACTGCCGCTAGAATAAAGGCTCCTAAACCATGTAAATCGTTAACACTCGTTTCTCTCGCAACATAGTAATCGTAAACTCCACAAGATGTACCAATACAAATTCCCTCAAGTTGAAGACGATTGTCACTATCAAACGTAATCATATGCTCTAGTAACCCTTCGAAACTTTTCTCTGCTTGTTTTCTATAGGACGAGTCAATGTACTTATTATTTATCGCCTTAGCCATTGTATAGACAAATAAACATGAGCCAGAAGACTCTAACCAGTTATCCTTTAAATTCCCTTTATCAACAATTTGATACCATAATCCTGTTTTTTCATCTTGGTATTTAAGGAGTGTATCTACATACTGTTTGACTTCACCAATTAATTCCTTTCTAGCGGAATGCCCCTCTGGTAGATGATCTAAAATATCTACTAACGCCATCCCGTACCAACCAATCGAGCGACTCCATACTTCCGGTGATCTACCGGTAATAGGATCAGCCCAAGGCTGCTGCTTTTTCTCATCCCATGCGTGATAGAACAATCCAGTACTTTCATCTTTTGTATTTTTTCGCATTAATTTTTCTTGATAAATTGTCGCTTCAATAAGCTCTGGTTCGTTAAATAATGTTCCGTAAATGACTGAAAATGGGCCCGCCATATATAATCCGTCTAACCACATTTGGTATGGATATTTATCCTTATGCCAATATCCTCCTTCAGACGTTCGGTTAATTGTTTTCAAAAGATTACGTAGCTTAGTAGTAGCTATTTTATACTTTTCTTCACTTGTTGCTTGATATATCGGGAACAGTAATAAGCCAGGTTGAATTGCATCCAGCTCATCTCTTCGAAAATAGAAGTTTCCTTCTTCATCTACCAAATCATCGACGTATTTCTTTAGGTAGGCAAAGTAATCCTCCTTTTTTGTTTCTTCCCATACTCGTAACATCCCATATAAAAAAACACCTTGGTGATAATGCCATCTATTCTCAGGTGGTAATTGAATTGGTTGATACTTTTCCATTAAAGAAATGCAAGCTTTTTCGGCCCACTCAAGCGGTGATCGTTCAGTGATAACGCTTTCTTTTTGATCAGTCATAAAATTCACTCCTCCATTTTCAAACTTTTTAGAGTTATCGTACAGGTGACAACTATATCGCACGATTACGGAGTACGTCTACAATCCTCATTACAGTATGTAAGATTTCCATAACTATCGGGCAAAACAATCTTATAAACTAACAAAATGAACGTAATATAAGCTAATGATTATTCGGTTTCACTATAGTATAAATGTTGAAAATAATAAAACTTCCTATTAAACAATGAAACAAGGTATAATCATAATAAGTTTCTTTAATGAAAACGTTGTTAATTACTGTGTTTTAGGAGGTAATACAATTGCAAAGAGGCAAGACTAAGTTCTTTTTCAAATTATTAGCTTTTATTTTATTTCTAAGTACTTTTCCGATTATCATCGTCGGAACATTCTCTTATATAAAAACATCAGATGCCATTTATCAAAAGGTCATGCAAGAAAAAGTACAAAGTATCTACCAAATTAACACGAACGTTGAACAAGTATTAAAAACTATTGATCATTCGCTTACCTATTTTGTCAACTCTTCCTTCTTGAAAGAAACACTAAAGGAGCCAATGGGTGCTGAACAATTTCAAAACTACCGACAGTTAAAACAAGAGTTAAACTATCTCCAAACTTTTGATACCGGAATTGAAGATATTTTAATTGTCAGTCTCGAAAAAAAATGGTTGGTTAACAATAATGGTCTTCGTACACTAGATAATCTAGACATTGAGCATCAATTCTCAGAGTATTTAAGATCACCTTACAATACAAGGTGGATCCTAGAAAGTAAAGACACTGTAGTTAATGAAGATAACGATTTTATCGAGAGCCTGTTGCCTTGTGGCTATAGTGTAAAGTTAGTGAAACAATTGCCTCTAATAACGAGTAATAAAACTGGTCTCTCCACTGCTAGCATTCCTTCTTGCTATTTAGCAAACATTTTAACGAGCAGTAGTGATACTGAAATGCTTATGATACTAGATAGCCAATTTAGAGTGCTGGCTCATAATGATCAATCATTGATTGGGACAAATTATTCTAATCTTCCTGTTGTTGAACTTTTAAGCGCCCCTGACTTTCAACCTTCAGGACAGTTGACCGCTACGATTGATTCTATTAACTATACGTTGACTTATCGTAAATCGGATTATAATGGCTGGCTTTATTTATCAGTAATCTCAAATGAGGAACTAAAAAGTGAAGCTACAGCAATTGGATTATTTACCTTGTACGTTTGCATGAGTGTGTTAATAGGCTGTTTAGTTTTTTCTTGGTTTGGGTCAAAGAGACTTTATAAACCTATTAATCAATTATATAAGACAATGATGTCTAGTATTAAGACAACAACACTTCAAAAACAACTACACAAAGATGAACTAGAGGTAATTGGTGACCGAATTCATCACATGTTGGCTGAAAACAAAGAGTTAGAAGTTAAAATTCAGGGTCAAGTTGACCAATTGAGACAATTGTTTATGGTTAGATTACTAGATGGTCACTTAGGTGAAGAAGAACTAATGATGAAATATCTATCCTATGATTTTAATAGTAAGTGGAAACAACTATGTGTGCTAACTTTACAAATTGACACAATTGAAAACACTAAATATTCTCCTGGACAAAAGGATCTGCTTCTCTTTACGATTAATAACATCATTGAAGATATCATTCCTGAGGATCAGAGGTTAACTCCAATTCTTCGTAAAGATGTACAAATTACTATCATTTTAAGTAATCATGAAACAATGGAAGAGTATGAAAACTTCATTCATGAAGAAGCTATACGTATTCAAACAAAGGTAAAGGAAGAATTAGATTTACCGATTAGTATTGGAGTAAGTTTACCGTTCTCAAAGCTTTCCAAATCACGAGAAGCTTATCTTGAAGGTGTTGAAGCTCTAAAACATCGAATTAAATCTGGCATGAACTCCATCCTGTATTATAAAAATATTGAAACGGGTAGTTCACTACAAACTTTCTTCCCGGAAAATATTAAGAATGAGTTATTTGATGCGATAAAATTGGGTGAAAAAGAGAAGGCTGAAGAAGCACTAAGTATGTTAATTTCAACTATTTTTTCAAAAGATTTAAATCCAAATCAATATCAAATATCCTTAATTCGACTATTAAATGACTTAATCTTACTAACCCAAACGCTAGGAGTCGAGTTAGAGAATTTCGATGATAAAAAATCATTGTATGATCAACTTTTTGAATTAAAATCGATTGAGGAAATTGGAAATTGGTTTAAAGAAAGTATTATCTTTCCTCTAGTATCATCATTAGAGGAGCGCATAAACTCACAGTACAAAAATATCTCTGACAAAATTATTCATATCATCCAACAGGAATATGATACAGACATTTCGTTAGAAGCCATTGCAGAGAGACTACACTATAATCCAAACTACTTAAGTAGCATTTTCCGTAAAGAAACAAACATCTCATTTAGTGAGTATGTCTCTATGTATCGTTTAAATATGGCTAAAAAGATGCTTGTTGAATCAGACTTATCTATTAAGGAAATTGCAGAGATGTTCCGCTATAACAATTCTCAAAATTTCATCCGTTCATTCAAGAAAAAAGAGGGTATTACCCCTGGAAAATACCGTGAGCTACATGCAGCAAACAAATTTGATTAACTAAAAAAAAGAGGGAAAACTCACAAGTTGAGTTTCCCTCTTTTCTTTAGTTCTGTTTGTTATAGGATTCTGTATATTCTTCAATAATTTGGTTGCCACCGTTTTCAAGCCATAGTTCAACAGCAACTTGGAAACCCTCTTCGTCAATTTGTCCGAGTATATACTTTATTGTTGCATCCTCAATTATCTGATAAAGGGAGCCCCCATCTAGGACGAAAGTATCTGAATCTAGTGCAATTGCTGGATTATGAATTAAATATCTTTCATTATTACTAATCAGATCGATCGCTTTTACTTGTACATCAT
Source organism: Anaerobacillus alkaliphilus (assembly GCF_004116265.1). Classification (NCBI taxonomy): domain Bacteria; kingdom Bacillati; phylum Bacillota; class Bacilli; order Caryophanales; family Bacillaceae; genus Anaerobacillus; species Anaerobacillus alkaliphilus. The sequence continues at coordinate 16,484 of NZ_QOUX01000023.1, forward strand.
AGCTGAAATACCGTTCATAACTACCTCGTGTTTCTGATTCGCCTATTTCCATGGCTAAATAAGGTCTTACTTCATCATCATGTAAGGATGAGTCAATAATCTTGGCCATGCCGTTAACTACCTCATAATGCTCTCCTTCAATCCCCCAAAGTAGTAGGTTACTAATCTCCGGTTTCATTAAATTATCATAGAAGGAAAGAATTTGTTTTAAATCTGCCTCAGTCTTTACCGAGGATTTAGGGAATAGCACGACATTGGAATATCCTGGAATTGCCCATACACCAAATTCCCCGTGCGGTCCCTTCACATTGTTATGAACATCAAAGACAACCTCTGGATGTTTTACTACTGTTTCTTTATATAAATTATTTACATCGGCCATAGAGCCAACATATATTCCTGCAACGCCATTTTTAAATAACGCTTGTTGATCATTTTTACTAGTTACAGGGAAGTTTTGATTTACATATCCATTTTCATATAGATTTCTCATAAATACTAACGTATCCATGTATTGTGGAAACATAAACTCCGGTTGAATTTTACCATCTTGCTTCCCAAAGTCGTTGGGGACTCCAAACCAGGAGGCGATCGTTTTAAAAGCACCATAAACTAGATCACTCCGCTCAGTGAGACCAATTGTATCATTTTTGCCAGTACGATTAGGATCATCTTCGGTAAAAGCTCTTGCCAATTCAAAGAATTCATCGGTAGTGGTTGGTGCTGATAAGCCTAGATAATCAGCCCAATCTTTACGATAAATAATTCCTTGGCGAGATAATGGTCTCCCTTGGTAAAGCGAATAAATCTTGCCGTCAACCTTGGTATTTGCTAAAATTTCGGGTTTTAATTTACGTAAGTTTTCATATTCTTGTAAGTATGGACCTATCTCCCAAAACTGTTCATCTCTTATCGCATCCTTAAACTGATTAAACATTTGAAAGTTCATTGGTACTACCATCGGTAACGTTCCCGTTGCGAATGCTGTATTCAAACGATCAATATAATTATCATCAGGAATAAAATGAATGTTTAGACTCGTATTTGTAGCATCTTCTATTAAACTTTTAATTCTACCATTTGGAATTTCAGGTGTATGATAATTCAACATGATTGATATCTCAAATGGAAGATCTCCTTCTTTACCTTCAGATTTTGTAGCGCTTTCATTTTTGCTACAAGAGACTGCCAAAACAACTAACAACGTAAGTGTGGAGAAAAATAATAATATCCCCTTGTTTTGAATTATGTTCAAGTGTACAACCCCCAGAATTCTCCAAAGATAATTATTTCTATTATTATAACATTCTTACAATAAGAGATGTATAAATAATTATATTGGATGTATTTTCATATAAAAAACTCCACTTGCGGTAAGTGGAGTTTTTTATTAACTGTTCGTTTATTTAGCATATAGTTTTGCTAATTGTTTTTCTAAATAATCCTTGGTGTCTTTCATAGTTTCAGGTTTTACAGCATCAAGGATGATATCGACATGAGGTTTGTATTCCCTCAATCTTCTTAAGATCAAATCATAATTCATTTGCCCTTCTCCTACTGGGACCCATTTATATTCATTGTTTTCATCCAGCAGACAATCTTTTGCTTGGAACGCGACGATTTTTTCTCCTAATAATTGGAACATTTCTTCGATAACGTTGTCTTGCTCATGTAAGTTGTCTTTTGTAATTAAGTTTCCTGGATCTAGGACAACCCCTAAATGACTAGAAGAAACTTCATCTAGTAGTTTCTTTAATTTTACTGCATTATCAATGAGATGATCCTCTGCAGGTTCAATTCCAATGAAGACACCCCATTTTTCTGCTTCTTTAACAAGTTCTACTATTGTCGCTTTTAAGTTTAACCAATCCTGTTCCGTAAAGTCTGCAAGCGGTAACTTCCCCGTCTCGGTTGCGACAACTGGGGCTCCAAAAAACTTTGCGTAGCGAATAATCTCTTTAAACCTTTCAATATTTACTCGTCGCTCTTCTTCATTACGGTCAAATAAATGTAAATAGCATCCTAATACAGAAATAGATACACCATTCTTTAACAACTGCTCTTTAATCTCTTTAGCTAACCCAGGACTAAGCAATCCTTGCTTGGTAAAGTCATAATTGTCAAATGCCTTCCATAATGCTAACTGAACATGGCTAAATTGATATGACCCAACACTTTTGGCAACTTCATCGAAAGTCCCCTTCTTACATAAGTGTGCTAATACTCCAATTGACATGTTATCACTTCCCTCTAATTTTCATTATTTGTAAGTAAGTTATTCTAAATGAGTAATTGTTTAATTAGTCAGTATACATTTAATTCTAGTAGTTGAACTAAAATGATATAACCCTTCTATTAATTTAATATACATCCATTGGAAAAGTAATAATCATCCCTTCATGACTCAATTATTGTTTGAATACCTAACAAAATGATTATTCTAGCTTAAAGAGATTATTAACCTCCTATTTTCTTAGCATTCTTAGGTAAAATTTGATAACAACGTTGTAAATATTTATAAAATATTCTATTATAAAAGAAAATATAACGAATTTGCAAAGATAGTTATGACGGAGGAATATACATGAGCATCACTATTAAAGATATTGCCAAGCATGCGGGAGTTAGTTACTCAACTGTATCAAAAGCACTTAGAGACAGTCCTCTTGTTAAAGCACCTACAAAAAATAAGATCATTTCCATTGCTGAAGAATTAGGATATGTCCCTAACATTGCTGCAAGGAGTTTAGTCCAAAAAAAGTCGTTCACTATCGGTGTTGTTTGGCCAACAGTTGAACGAGTGGCAAACTCAAGCTTAGTTACAAAGATTAATGAGTTACTTGAACAGAACTCTTATACGACTCTACTCTCTATTAACAAAGTAGATAGAGCTATTTCCACTTTTAATCGGTTCCAAGTCGATGCAATTATCGTCTTTTCTGAAAATGAAGAAGACTCTAATGCTGTAAAAAAGTATCAATCAAAGGTACCGATTCTTTATTATGGCATTAAGGAAAGCCTTGAGCATCCAACAATTGATGTGAATAGAAGAGAAGCTATTAAGTTAGCTGTTGAATACTTAATTAAATTAGGGCATCAAAAGATTGCTTATATAGGTGAAGTGAATACGAGTGATACGCTTCAAAAAGAAAAATACTTTGGATATCTAGAAGGTATGGAGGTAAATAACCTAACTATTGCAGATAACTTTCTTGCTCCTACAAAAGGATTAGATGTATATGCTGGCTATTTAGGTGCAAAATCAATTTTAACTAGCAATAAAGACATTACCGCTGTCATAAGTGGAAGCTTTGATTTAACTCGTGGTGTACTAAGAGCTGCACAAGAATTAGAGATTAATATCCCAAATCAACTTTCTGTGGTTAGTTACGATAACATACCTCAATCGGAAAGCCTTGATGTTAGATTTACAAAAGTAGGGGTGCCTCTTGATCGAATTGCCGAGCAAATAACAGAAACACTCTTGGAGATTATCGAAGGCGAAGAGATTGACGACTCTATTATCTTAGATCCGGAACTAAATGTTGGCAATTCATGCAAAGTACTCAAATAAAAAGGTGTCCCAACTCAACTAACGGGTTTGGGTTTGAAATACAAAACCGCATTTCGCAGTCGAATTAGTAAGAAAAATAACAAGTATATTGAAAACAATATAACATTGAAATTAGCAGGGGAATTGGTGTTTCCTCTGCTTTTCTCTAATTTTCTAAAAATTACAGGTTTTCTGGATATTCATGTTAATATATTAGTAGAAGCTATATAACTTTGTGAAAAGATTACTTAAAGTAACGAAGCAAAAAAGTGTAACAAGATTAGGTTAAAAAAGGGGGTTTTGATTTGCTAAAAAAGAAAAAAACTTGGGAAGAAATTAGAAGTAAAGGACAATTACATTTTATTATTAAACAAGGTATTTTTGGTTGGGGACTTCCCGTAGCAATTCTTGTTTTCTTCCTTACCAAACTATTTGAATATGGTTTAGAATTCACTATGTATTTCAACGGAGAATGGATAAAAGATTTACTAACGAACATACTATTTTTCCAAGTAGGTGGTATATTTTTTGGTTGGTGGATGTGGAAAATTGGAGAGAGTAAACATCAAGAAACAGCATTAAAGTAGTTTTGTTTATTGAAGTAACGAGTGCGTCGAAGAAGAATTAAAAAAGCCTGTATCAATGATTACTTGGCAATCAACGATACAGGCTTTATCTATCGGTAACTATTTAACCTATATATATTTAAGATATTCCAAGCGTTTATTGTTATTTTAACACTAATTACTACATTTGAATCGTAACTTTTATCTTCTTCGTAATCATAATCGTCAGGGAGATGTTCCGGTGAGTATTTTTAGTAGGCTAAATAACACCAGTTTTAACACTTATGCTAATTAGTGTGATATTTTAGTAATTAAACCGACCACGATTAAACCTTGATATGATACCAACTAAGGGGAAACTAATTAGTGTTTAATTAGCTTCCCTTTTATACTGTTTTTATTTATTCTGTACTCGAAAACCGAACCCGTCCCAACTCAACGGACACCTTTTTTTAGGTAGATCTGATGCGTTTCATAGCAAAGTGATAGGATTTCTAACATTAAGTAAAGTAATAATTACTAGGTTAGACTAGCTTGTATCTCTTTTCTTCTTACTGCTCGATCTCTATCGCTCAATCGTGGACAACCATAACATTTTGATGGTGCCCCTTCTGTTTGGTAATAGAGGCAGCAAGTTGGTTTCATGCGTAACATTTTGCCTTCATCTCTGGGACTTTCAATCATTCGATACGATATATTCAGTGGATTTTTCCTTGAATTGAAGCTAGCAGGATCAAGTTCTTTGGTTAGCATATTGAAATCTGAATGTACGATTGTTTTTAGTTCATCAGTCTGTGCTTGAGCTACCATGAGATCATAGCCATGATATAGCCCAATCGAAAGTTGACCATAGAGATCTTTCAAGCGCACCCCAGTTGTTGTTGCAAATAACTCCACTAAAGGTACAGCATTGTTTTTATATAGCTGTTCTAAAAATGTCTTCCTATCGTCATTGTTTATTGTCTTTTCAGTCGGATCTACTATTCGAAAGCAAATTCCATAAGAGTCGTACTCTTGAATGTAATACATTTGTAGTTCAATATTCTCTAAGGTTACTTGAAAAACGGTATCGTAATAGGAAATTCCGTATTGGATTGCTGCAAGAAACCAACCATAGGCAGTACAAAAATAAGTTGCAGGAACTTGAGTATTTAACGCTTTAATCTTTGATCCGTAATTATCAATAAAATCTTTTAGTACTGCTCTCTCGTTAAATTTTGAAAGGGTAACTGAATAAATTTTATTGGGATGATCTTCTATACGAAAGTAATAAAAGTTCTTTTCTAGAAAATGATAGTCAATGACAGCCATTCTATGTACCCCTTGTTTTGAGTTATGGTTTCGAATATTCGACTCCGATGATAATGATTATCATTTTTATTATAGTATGAATTCATGAATTGTTCAATGTCATTTTTCAATAGAATGTCATTGAACAATAAGTTAGTCAGATTTATACTGATGGTGACATGAAGAAAAGCCTATGTCCAAGGAAGTTGTATTAAAGTGGCTTTTGTCTATTTTAAAAGATTGGAGTGGTAGTCAGCATGGATAAGTTTGAACAAAAATACGAGGCATGGATCGAGAAGAACATTCTTGAGGAAAGTAATCCGCGTAGACGGGAATTGCTTGAGAAAGGTCTGGGCTTTGGAACGGTGGAATTTCTCAGAGAGATCTGGTACCCCACAGTTGGGAACTTTGATCATTTATATCCTGAGTGGGAAGTTCGAGACTTTAATAATCGTTACCGCTATTTAGACCTCGCTTTTATGCCAAATGGTGTTATGGGATGTATTGAAATTCAGGGGTATGGCCCCCATGCCAGAGACCTTAATGTTAGCCGCTTTAAAGATTTGTGCTGGAGGCATTCTCTTTTAGCACTTGAAGGCTGGACGATATTACCGATTGCATTTTTAACGATCAAAGAAGAGCCGAAACAATGCCAACAGCTCATACTCGCCTTTATTGGCAAATTCCTCGTCACAGAAACTCCAACTAACTTAACCTGGCTTGAAGCTGAGGTTGTCCGTTATGCACGTCGATCGCTACTTCCGATTACACCAAATGAATTAACTACTCACCTTGGAGTCGGTAAACGTCAAGTTAGACGTATCCTCCATAACCTCGTTGATTTACAAATCCTAACCGTAGCTAGTGGAAATGTCCGATCACGTAGTTTTAAACTAAAAGTCTAGCTCAGCATCTATTAAGTGGAATGAGAGGCTCTTATTTTTACGATTTTGCTATATTTTTAGTTTTCGCGGACTGAGAAGCACTTATTTCACGAAAAAAGCGAGATTTTATGCCCATTTTAAGTATATAACGTCCCCTGTGTCCGCGAAATTTGAAAATTGGCCTTTTTTTGAGAAAATAGCGTCCTCTCAGTCCGCGAAACTCACAACGCGCACAAGAAGGGAAGCCAACCTAGTAGTCAACATCCCTTGCATCTATTAAGTGGACTGAGAGGCTCTTATTTTTACGATTTTGCTATATTTTTAGTTTTCGTGGACTGAGAGGCTCTTATTTCACGAAAAAAACGAGATTTTATTCTCATTTTAAGTAAATAACATCCCCTGTGTCCGCGAAATTTGAAAATTGGCCTTTTTTGAGAAAATAGCGTCCTCTCAGTCCGCGAAACTCACAACGCGCACAAGAAGGGATACCAACCTAGTAGTCAACATCCCTTGCATCTATGAAGTGGACTGAGAGGCTCTTATTTTTACGATTTTGCTATATTTTTAGTTTTCGCGGACTGAGATGCTCTTATTCCACGAAAAAAGCGAGATTTCATGCTCATTTTAAGTAAATAACGTCCCCTGTGTCCGCAAAATTTGAAAATTGGTCTTTTTTGAGAAAATAGCGTCCTCTCAGTCTGCGAAACTCACAACACGCACAAAAAGGGATGCCAACCTAGTAGTCAACATCCCCTTGCATCTATTAAGTGGACTGAGAGGCTCTTATTTTTACGATTTTGCTATATTTTTAGTTTTCGCGGACTGAGAAGCACTTATTTCACGAAAAAAACGAGATTTTATGCTCATTTTAAGTATATAGCGTCCCCTGTGTCCGCGAAATTTGAAAATTGGCCTTTTTTGAGAAAATAGCGTCCTCTCAGTCCGCGAAACTCACAACGCGCACAAAAAGGGATGCCAACCTAGTAGTCAACATCCCTTGCTCTTAATTTTCCACTAATTTTGGGGATAATGTGACTTTCCCGTCTCCCACCGGTTCTTCCGCTTGTTTTGCTCGCTTAATAAATACAGCAAGCACAAGGGCAACGGCAGAAATGAACACTGTTACAAAAAACGCATCATTAATTCCTTCTAGCATCGCCATCATCATAATTTGCTGGTTGAATTCGGCCATCGCTTCAGGTGTTGTTGCGTTTGGTGCGAGTGTACTAGCTAGTTCTGTTGCATGTGTCTGGGTCCGGTTTGACATCACGGTAATTAATAGAGCCGTTCCGATTGCTCCAGACATCTGCTGCATCGTGTTATTCATTGCTGTACCATGAGGATAAAAGCTTCTTGGTAATTGATTCAAACCATTCGTGGAGACTGGCATCATGACCATCGACATACCAAACATTCTGATTGAGTAAAGTACTATTAAGTGCATGTAGGTTGTTTCAAACGTTAGCTGACTAAAATAATAACTAGTAATAGTAATAATCGCTAACCCCATTATTGCTAAAACCCTGCCACCAAATTTATCAAATAATCTACCGGTAATTGGTGACATCACCGCCATGATTAAAGCTCCCGGAAGCATCAATAACCCAGCATCCATTGGTGAAATACCGCGAAGTGTTTGGACATAGATCGGTGTAAGGATCATTCCAGAAAACAACGCCATCGCAATTACCATTGAAATAGTAATTGATAATGCATACATTGGATACTTAAATACCCCAAAGTTCAGCATCGGTTTTTCTTGCTTCTTCTGCCTCAAAATAAACACAACTAAGGAAACCGCTCCAATTATAATTGTTCCGTAGACTAGTGGACTTTCCCAGCCTTTATTTCCTGCTGAACTAAATCCGTATAATAAACTACCAAAACCAACGCTTGAGAGTAATAGAGAGTAGATATCTAGACGAATATCTGACTTTTCCTTTTTATCCTTTAATAATAAAAGCCCTCCGATAAATACTGCAATGGCAATAGGTGTTAGAAAGTGGAAAAGCATTCGCCAGTCATAGTGCTCGACAATCCACCCAGATAGTGTTGGACCGATTGCTGGTGCTCCCATCATAATTAACCCAAAGAAGCCCATGGCTGTTCCTCTTTTTTCTACGGGGAAACTAACCAGCATTACATTCATTAACAATGGCATCAGAATGGCTGAACCAGATGCTTGAGTCATTCTTCCCATCAAGAGTAGTGGAAATATATGAGCCGCTCCTGCTAAAATTGTTCCCAAAGTAAACAGGCCCATGGCAACAATAAATAATCTTCGTACTGAATATTTTTGGATCAGAAAAGCAGTTGCCGGTATTAGAATACCGTTTATTAACATATACCCAGTTGTTAACCACTGTACTGTTGGAGCTTCAACATGAAAGTCTGCCATTATCGCAGGTAGAGCTATATTTAATAATGTATTATTTAAAAAGGCAATAAACGCTCCAACCATTAAAACAGCAAGAATTCCATATGGCGGCCGATTGGTATCAATTGTTTGCATCATAAACCTTAAATCCTCCCACACTATATTGTACTAACGGTCTATTTTTTTATACTATTATTATAATAATCCATATCATATAATACAGCACAAATTTTTGCAATTAAAAAATTGCTCGATTAGGGTTTGTGTAAAGTAAAAAAATACTATACCATTAATGAAATAGATTAACTGAGGAGTTAGGGTGATGAGATGAATGAAAGAAAACAGCTTGTAATCAAAAAAGCCCACCAATTGTTCATGGAGAAAGGCTTTCAAGCAACATCTATTCAAGATATATTAGATTACACAGAGATTTCAAAAGGAACCTTTTATAACTATTTTTCATCAAAGAACGAATTACTAATTGCAATCATTAAAAACATTTTTGAGAAATTAAAGAAGCAACGGAATGACTTATTAATTGGTCAAGACCCAGCCAATATTGAGATTTTCATTCAACAAATGAACTTACAATTAAAAACACACCGAGTTAATAAATTGATCCCGCTTTTTGAGGAAGTACTTGTATCCCATGATGAGGAATTGAAACAATTTCTTAAAGAGGCTCAATTTAAATTGCTTCAGTGGGTGTATAGTCGCTTTATCGAAATCTTCGGGGAAAATAAGCAAGACTATCTGCTAGATTGCGCAATTATGTTTATGGGAATTTTACATTCAAATCTTAAATATTTTAAGATGGCATATGAAACAACCGCGAGTACTGACCAAATCGTCCGTTATAGTGTGAAACGAATAGTGAAAATTGTTAACGAAGTTTCAGAGGCTGATGAGAGGCTTCTCCCACCTGAGGTTTTGGAAAAATGGCTTCCTAATAGTGATGTTCAGGAATATAAACATAGACTGTTAGATGCTATTACTACCCTAAAGAGAGCACTCCTCGATCTAGATGAAAAAGACCAAACAAAGTATACCGAGTTATTAGATTTTCTAAAAGATGAGCTTCTGAATTCAAGTAATCCTCGAGTATTTTTAATAGACAGTGCTCTTCAATCTATAAAAGTGGCGGGAAATCCTTTTAAAGTAGATGATATAAAATTACTTGAAGAGCTTTGTAAAATAGGGATAAAAACGTAAAAAGCTTTGGAAGACTACTCCCAAAGCTTTTTCCCTTATACCGTGAAAAAGTTATTTCCAATTACCTGTTTATACCACCAATAACTATCCTTCTTTGTACGTTCTAGTGTTCGATAGTTGACATGAACAATGCCAAAACGCATCGTATAGCCCTCAGCCCATTCGAAATTATCTAGTAACGACCAAGTCAAATAACCTTTGATATTAACTCCCGAATTGATAGCTCGATCTAGAGATACTAGATGCTGTTGTAGGTAGTCAATCCTTCCTTGGTCCCTAACACGACCGTCTACAGGTTCATCATTGTAACAAGAACCATTTTCTGTAATATAAATCGGAACTTGTCCATATTGCTCGGTAATATAGCATAGAACCTTGTAAAAACCTTCAGGATAGATATTCCAACCTATATCCGTTTTCTGATAGCCAGTATCTACTCTTTCATGGTCAAACAACCCGTCATTTGGTGAATATCGCCCGACACTACCTGTGTAGTAATTAATTCCAAGAAAATCGATTGGTTGCTGGATCAACTCCATGTCACCCTCTTCAATTTGTAAGAATGCACCTTTTTGCTCAAACCAATCAACCATAAATTGCGGATATTTCCCCTTAAAAACAGGATCAAAAAACCACTCAATAAACCACGCACCTGCTCGTTTACAAGCATCAATATCCTCTTGTTTATTCGTGTACGGTTCATTCCATTCTACATTTGGTGCATAACCAATCTATCCTTCAAATCCAAGCTCTCGAAACTTTAAAACTGTTTTCCCATGGGCAACTAAAAGGTTATGTGCGACGTTCACAGCTAATTGAAGATCCTTATAACCTGGGGCATGGATACCAAGGTAATTAGATAAATAAGAAACACACCAAGGTTCATTCAATGTAATCCAAAACTTGATTTTCCCTTTAAATTCCTTAAACATTACCTCTGCATAATTCACAAATGCATCTATCGTCTGACGACTATCCCAGCCACCCTTGTCCTGTAATGCTTGAGGTAAATCCCAATGATAGAGAGTACACATTGGCTCAATGCCACTCTCAATTAATTTATCAACAAACCTATGGTAAAAATCCAGACCTTCTCTACTTACCTCACCTGTGCCATTCGGAAAAATTCTGGGCCAAGAAACTGAAAAGCGATAAGAGGTAATTCCAAGGTCTTTCATAATTTTTATATCTTCTTCATAACGATGATAGCTGTCACAAGCGATATCTCCATTGTCACCATTCACTACTTTACCTGGTGTCTTTGAAAAAGTATCCCAAATTGAAGCTCCTCTTCCCCCTTCATTCACTGCTCCTTCGATTTGGTATGAAGCGGTAGCAACACCCCAAATCATATCCTTAGGAAATTGTATTATTGCCAAATTAAAGACCACCTTTTTGTAAAATCATTTGCGTTATATAACTTTATTCTCTCTATAGCATGTAACTTCCTGCCATATCCTATTACGATTCAAAAAAGGAGCATATCAAATCGATATGCATCCTTCTCCTGTTTCCTTACTCGACTACAGGTATTTCCCGTTTTCTTTTCTTACCTGCGAATAAACTGTAGATAACCGGAATGACAACAAGTGTTAGTAATGTCGAAGTCATTAATCCACCAATTACAGCAATTGCCATTGGCGCCTGGATTTCTGTTCCTTCTCCTGATCCAATCGCTAGCGGTAAGAGGCCTAACATAGTTGTTAATGCTGTCATGATAATTGGACGCAATCTTGAGGACCCTGCTTGAACTAACGAGTCATTAACGGAAAGCCCACTATCGCGTAATTGATTTGTGTAATCAATAAACACGATTGCATTGTTTAAAACGATACCTACTAAAATGATAATCCCAAGGAATGCCGTAATCCCGAATGAACTCCCTGTGACAAAAAGTCCTAAAATTACACCGATAACTGCCAATGGTAATGTAAACATAATGATGAAAGGCTGTCTTAAGGACTCAAATTGACTTGCCATAACCATATACACAAGAGCGATCGCTAATAAAACAGCTAAAGCCATTCTTGAGAAGGCATCACTCATCATTTCTGCACCACCTGCAGTCTTAATTGTATATTGTCCGGTGTCTATATTTAACTCACTAATCATCTCGTTGATCGTTGTTTGTACTCCTCTTGAGGCAGTACCTAAATCAATACCTTCAAATGTCGCTGTTACGATGACGGAGTCTTGTTGATTTTCTCGAACTACAGTAACCGGTCCTGTACCTCTAGTGATTTCACCAATATCTTTTAGGGCAACTTCTTGGCCAGCTGGTGTCTTCATGATTAAATTTTCAATCGCTTCTTTTGAATTTGATACGTCTGCCATATGAACGCGAACTTGTGTATCAAAGATCGTAGCTGCTACTTTTCCTTGTAATGCTTCGTTGACAAACGAGCCTATTTGAGCAGCAGTTAACCCATATTTAAAAGCTTCATTTTTATTAATTGTGAATTGGTACTCTGGTTTTCCTTCTTGAATACTGTCTGTAACAAAGGTAATTCCATTCGTTTCCATCAATCTTTCAGATAACTCAGTCGTATATTCCTCTACTACTGTACGGTTGTTACCTAAGATCATCACTTCGATTTCATTGCGAGCACCTGACATCGCTGCCATCGAATTGCTTTCATTAATAGAAATTTGAGCTAATTCTTTGAGATCGCTAATCTTTTCTTCAACTTCTATAATCATTTCACTAGTTTCTTTACTTCTTTCTCCTCCAGAAACTAAATTAACTGTAATACTACCAGCGTTTTCCCCGCTTCCCGTAACGGCGGACATCATTGCATCTGCATTTCCAACTGAAGAAGAGAAGACGTCAACTTCTGATATTGTTAACAACTCTTTTTCAATTTCTTCGATAACAGCTAGCGTTTTTTCAAACGTCGCACCTTCTTCTAATTCTACATTTATCGTAAATGCGCCTTCATCTTGGACTGGCATTAGTTCCGTACCAATCTGAGGGGTTAAGGCAAGGGAACCAACAAGTACAGCTCCAGTAATTAATAGCGTAACAAGACGATGACTTAGTACCCATCGTAGAATCGTTTTGTAAAAACGCAGTTCTTTCTTTGCTTTTACTTTCTCTGGCTTTAACAAAACACTTGCAAATACAGGGACAACTGTTAATGCAACTGCCCACGATGCGATTAACGAGAAGGCAACCGTGAAAGAAAGATCTTTAAATAAATCTCCTACCATTCCACCGACAAAAACAATTGGTAAGAAAACGGCTAGGGTCGTCAGCATAGATGCCGTTACGGCACCAGCAACCTCAGACGTTCCTTTAATAGCTGCTTCTTTACGTGACTTATGTTTTGCTAAGTGACTATAGATATTTTCTAAAACAACGATCGCATTATCTACTAACATCCCTACCCCTAGCGCTAATCCACCAAGGGACATAATGTTTAAGGAAATCCCCGTAAAGTACATGAGAACAAAAGTAGAAATAATCGAGAATGGAATTGCAATTCCAACAATAATTGTTGCTTTAATAGATCGTAAAAATAACAGGATTACGACAATAGCAAAAATTGCACCAAATAAAAGAGCTTTTAACACATTTGATACAGATTGCTGAATAACTTCACCCTGATCCATCGTTACCAGAACTGTTAATTCAGGATAATTAGATTGAATAGTATCTAAACGTTTTTGTACTTCAGTTGAAACTCCTACTGTGTCACCACTAGCCTCTTTTTGAATCGAAAGTAGGATACTTTCTGAGCCGTTTGTTTTTGAGATTGATGTAACATCTTTCTGAGCTAAGCGAACATTAGCAATGTCGCCTAACGTTACAACTGTCATTTCTTCTTCACCCATAGTAATACTTACCGGAAGTAAAGAAAGCTGCTCTACTGTTTCTACCTTTGCTAGAACCCGTAGATTTAATTTTTCACCGGCTTCCTCTATTACTCCACCTGGCATTGTCAAGTTGTTAGCTTGAATCATTTGCACAACTTGTTGCTGTGTTAAATTATGTTCAGATAATGCTTCTTCAGTCAGTGTCACTAGAATTTCTTCTTCAAATCCACCAGTGACATTGACACTTGCTACACCTTTAATGCTTTGTAACTGTGGTAAAATCACTTCTTCCACCATCGTTTGCAAGTGCTCACTATCTTCACCATTCGAAATAGCAACTTGAATAATTGGCATCATCGTTGGATCAAATTTCACCATCATAGGATTCATCGCGTTCGCTGGTAATTGCACCATTCCAAGTGAACTCGTTAAATCATCTCGAATTTCTGAGATATCTGTCCCCCATGCATATTGAGCTATAATTAGCGATGAATTCGAGGCACTCCGTGATTGAACCATCTCTAACCCTGAACTCGTTCCCACTATCTCTTCTATTGGTTTTGTTACAGTTTCGGCAACTTCTTCTGGGCCTGCACCTGGATACGTTGTCATGATTGCCAGTACCGGCGGGTTAATATTTGGCATTAACTCTACTCTTAACCCTGTAAGTGATACGATTCCTAATAGGATGACAACAAGCATCATCATAATGGTTGTGACTGGTCTTTTAACTGCTATTTTTGGTATAATCATCGTTTTCTCCTTCTTAATCTTATTCTTTAAAATCGAATTCCTTCTAATGGATAAAAGAATAACAGCTGAATATGAACACAACATGAACAAATAGCAGGTTTTAAAAAATATATAAAAGAGGTGCGCTGTAATGAATAATTATCAGCACACCTCTTTGATTAATTAACGGAAATTTCTAATTTTCCACATCTTTAGTTGGGAGTTGAACTGGGAGTTGTCCTTTAGCCTCCATCTTGCCAAATAATACCTTTCCCGTCACATTAAAACTTGGAACTCCAATATCGTACTGTGCAATAAATGCGTATACGTGATCAAGTGCTACTATATCATAAGGATTTTGAGCAGCAACTAAAATAATTGGTATATCTTGATCAATCACTTGCTTGATCGTTTGAATTTGCCATCCCGTCGTACTACGATCTTCGTAAGTTGCAGAAGTTGTCACGATAATTGCTTTAGAAACACCTTCAAGATCCTTAACTTGTTGGTGAGTTAGCCTTCCATGTTGATTAGAGGATTTTTGTAATAGAACTGGTTTTAATCGCCAATGATAAGGTTTTACGGAATTTTCTAATCTGTTCAATGTTGTCTGATTAAACGCGATTAAAGCGATACGTTCGTCACTATTTTCTACGATTGGAAGGATCCCATTATTGTGAACTAGTGTAATCGATTTTTTAGCCACTTCTTGCTCCACCTTAATTGCCTCTACTTCTGACAGTAGCTTTTCT
Organism: Anaerobacillus alkaliphilus; assembly: GCF_004116265.1. Lineage (NCBI taxonomy): Bacteria > Bacillati > Bacillota > Bacilli > Caryophanales > Bacillaceae > Anaerobacillus > Anaerobacillus alkaliphilus. The sequence goes on from NZ_QOUX01000023.1 coordinate 31,666, forward strand.
TGATCATTAGTCGGTGAAATAATAAACGATTGTTTCATTTCTAAAATACGAGTGACAGACTCATTAATCCGTTCTTCTGTCAAACGACCAACCTCAACTGCTTCTAGTAATCCTTTATGTACTTGTTCAATATCCGTTGGCATTAAAACAACATCTACTCCAGCTTCAATTGCTTTAATAGAGGCTTCAACGGGGTGAAAGTGATCAGAAACAGCCTTCATATCCATCGCATCAGTAAACAAAACTCCACGAAATTGCATTTCTTGGCGAAGAATGTCGGTCATCATTTTCCGAGACATTGTTGCCGGAACTCCTATTGGCAGCCCATCTTTAGTAGAACTAAAGGTTGTTTGGTCAATTTGATCAAAAGTAATATGTGCCGTCATGATCCCTTGTATATCCTTGTTTATTAAAGATTGAAATGGTTTTAATTCTAAATCATTAAGCTGCTCTATTGTTTTGTTACTACTCGGAAGAACAAAGTGTGAATCTAAATCGACATCCCCGTGACCAGGGAAATGCTTTCCAACCGCTGCCACACCAGCTAAGTTTAAGCCCTCCATATAAGCAGTACCCATCTTTGATACCGTATTCACGTCATCACCAAAAGATCTTACACCAATAACTGGGTTATCAGGATTGTTATTAATATCGAGTACTGGGCCGAAATTAATATGAATACCAAGTCGATTAAGTTCAGAACCTATCGCAAACCCTACTTGTTTTGCTAATTCATATTCTCCAGTAGCGGCAATCGCCATATTCCCTGGCATTCTAGGAAAAAAGGGTAATCTAGTTACTAATCCCCCTTCCTGATCTACAGCTAGTAACAATGGGATTTCTGCCTCTTTTTGAAATCCCGAGATTAGTTGTTTCGTTTGTTGTCTACTTTCAAAGTTTTCACGAAAAAGGATGATTCCCCCAATGTGGTAATCACGAATAATTGTAGCGATCTCCTCGTTCAGCTTTGTCACATTTTCCCCATTCCACTTGCGAAAATCTGGCATTAAGAGCTGACCCACTTTTTCTTCAAGTGTCATGTTAGATAACATATCTTCAACCTTTTGGGCTATATCGTCTTCTACAGTTAATTCCTCTATTTCTACCGTTTCCTCTACTACGGCAATCTTTTCACAGGCTGATACCATGTAAAACGCTAGTGCTATTAAGAATAACCAACTTCGTTTCCTCATCATTAATTCGCTCACCTCTTTGATCAAGTTTGATTTCTAAGGTTGTTGCTTTCTAAACTTCACTCTTATGTACAATTCTTTGTACTTATTTTTTACTTCCCTTATTTTTTTCTTCATTTCCTTGGATAAAATCGATGGCTGCCCTTGTCTGGTCAAGTCGTTCAATACTTTCTTCATATTGCATTGTTGCTACAGACATGAAAAGAATGTCAATGACGTGTAACTGGGCCAATCTTGACGATGTAGCTCCACTCCTGAATACTGACTCCCGAGAAGCTGATGAAAACAAATTGATACTTGCGCGATTTGAAACAGGTGATTGTCCATAACTTGTTAAACTGATCGTTTTCGCCCCTGTTTGATTAGCTAGTTCAAGTACCTTCGTAACTTCTGTTGTTTTTCCTGAGAAGGATATACCAAATACTACATCTTCCTCCGTTGCGTTAGCTGCTAGCATCGCTGCCATATGAACATCGGAAAATGTCGTTACATGCTTATTAATTCTTAAGAATTTTTGTTGAGCATCTTGAGCAATAATCGCTGACGAACCTACGCCAAAAAAATGAATTGACCGAGCATGAAAAAGGGCATCAGCCGCTTTTTGAAGTTCCTCAAAATTAATAATATCCGCAGTTTCACTTAGAGCTTGGATACTATTTGTAGTCATTTTCTTTAAGATTGACTCTAATGGTTCATTCGGGGAGATATCGCGATATCCTACTTCATAGGTCTTCTGTAAGTCTCCTGCAACCCGAAGTTTTAACTCCTGTAATCCATTTAACCCTAAGGACTTACATAAACGAATCACAGCTGCTCCACTCGTTTGACTTCTTTCTCCCAATTCCTGCGCTGTATATGAAATAGCTTCTTGAGGACTTTCAATAATAAACTCGGCAATTTTCTTTTCTGAAGCTGGTAGTTTGTTCACCATTTCCCTTAACATCACTAATCCACCCGTTAAGGACGAAAGTGTTTTGTTTTGTTCCTTCAATATTGGCACCTCACTAAATAATCAACTATTAGTATTTTAAAAGATTAACCATTTCTTTAAAATCATATTTTACATCTAGTATACACGAATATATTCTTACTCAACACAAATTAGTTGTTTATTTTCTAGATTTTTGAAGTACAAAATTCTTTTTTTGTTTAAATAAATACACAGGGATACCAAAGACCTATTACTAAAATATCATTTTAATAAATATACAAAATATTAAAAGGATATTTCATAAACAGGTTGAATATTATGAAATATGATTTTATATTGACCATAATTGGTCTATTAGAGGAGGAGTAAAGATGAAGTTTCAAAAATCATTGAGGGTCATGCTAGTTTTTGTCCTATGCTTTAGTTTCATCCTACCACAAGTTAGTGGTGCAGAGTTAACTTCTACAGAGCCAAATGTTCGGATAGGGGTTGTGCCTGATGCAAAATCTATCAAAATTGGTAGTAATTCAGCGTTTACGATCTCAGATAAGGCAACAGGGGAAGAACTGTTTACAGGATTAAAAAGTGAAGTAGATGTTACATTGATAAGTACTGCGGATATAAAAACAAATAACTGGTTACAAACAGCTTACTCAGGTAGTCAAGTTTATATTGACAACTGGTTAGCCCTGGCCGACCTTCACGGCTTCACTACTTATTTAGAACCACACCCAACATTAAATGGATACCGTTTACTTATCGGCGGTTTACCTAGTGATGCGACAACAGAAGAAAAAAATAACTTTAGGCAAGATGTAATTTCTAAAGGGTTAGCTAATAGTGATTCGTTTTGGAGACTAATCACAACAACTGAAGGTGAAACCATTCTTAAAATAAGTAACAATACCACTGAAGTTTACACATCAAATCCTGTTACTATCGTTTCCCCTAATGGTCTTGTAAAAATGGGAGGAAAACAATATCGTGGATCAGGTGAAGTTGGTTTCAATAGCGGAGGAACATTAGCAGGGATTAATATTGTAGCTTTAGATGACTACGTTCAAGGTGTTGTACCGCACGAACTACCACCAGTGCCGTTTGGCGGTATTGCGGCAGTTGAAGCACAAAAAGCACAGGCAGTTGCAGCACGTACTTATGCATTAAACAACTTAGGTAAGCATAATACAAACGGGTATGATTTACTACCAACAACGGCTGATCAGGTTTATGGTGGATATGATGCAGAACATCCTATCTCCACTCAAGCGGTGCGTGAAACTGCTGGTATCGTTGCCACTTACGAAGGAAAATTAATTACAACTGTCTACCATTCGACGAGCGGTGGTTATACAGCAAACAATGAAGATATTTGGAATTCTCCAGCAGTACCTTACTTACGAGGAGTTCCTGATGCCGAGAGAGGAAAGGCTGCCGCTAACGTTCCAAGCTTAACCGTTTTTAAAAACCATAGTAATCCTACTTCGCTAAGAGCAGCTAAAGAAGGAGACTTTGAAGCAGATTGGTCTCGTTATCATCGTTGGACGTATGAATGGAGTGCTGAAGAGATTAGTGAAGTAATTAGTACTAGATTTAACACAGATGTTGGTAAGGTACTAGAAATTAACGTTTTGGAACGTTCAGATTCAGGTCGGGTTTTTGAAATTGAATTTGTGACTGAAAATGGAACTTTCTCTGAGAAAAAAGACCGTATTCGTTGGGCATTACAATACATTAATGCAAGTGGAAACCAAAGTCCGCTTTGGAGTACCTTATTCTTCATTGAGCCAGTTATTGAACGTAAAAGTAAGGAAGTAACTGGATTTAAAGTTTACGGTGGTGGTTGGGGGCACGGCATCGGCATGTCGCAAACGGGTGCCGTTGGTATGGCTGTTAAAGGAGCAACCTACGAGGAGATTTTAAAGCACTACTATCAAGGAATTGATTTAGAACTATACTATTAAAGGTAAAGACAAGAGCTCATGTGGCTCTTGTCTTTTCGGCTATTAATCTAGCTGCTTTTCATAATAAACATAAGCCTTCCAAGTGGTAAACCCAAGCTTCGCATAGAAATCGACAATTTCTGTCCAATCAATTACTAGATCTCGTATTCCTCGTTGATGTAATACAGACATTGCCGCTTGAACAATTGCTAAGCCATAGCCATATTTACGATATATTTTACTAATACCAAGTGGTCCTATTCCTCCTACTGCATCTAAAAATAACGTAGACCAATAAACGTTTTGGGCAATGATTGGTGAACTCAAGTCGTTCAACCTGCAAAAGCCGACCATTTCTTCATCTCTTTCGATTACAAGAAACTCTCTTCCTGTACCCCCAAGTTGAAAATACCTAATCGCTTCATACTCCCATCTTCCTGGGAAGTTTTGATGCAGGAACTCAAGAAACCTTGTTTGATCACTATACTCAAGAAGGCGAAAAGTCGCATCTTTCATGTTAGGGGCCTTTATCTCATATTCTCTCAAATCACAATAAAGATCATATACAGTATTCCCAGCTTTATAGCCTCTTTTTTCAAACCAACGCTGCGTTTCGATAGCTTCTTTAGGAATTCCTGCAAAATAATGCCATGGGTCGCGACCTAGAAACAACTTCCTAATGCCACTGTTGGTAAAATTCCTTTCAACCAGATCTACTAGAGATTTCCCGATACCGATTTTTCTATATTTACTATCTACTACTATTGCTTGTATCCATCCACTATCCACACCTAGTCTTACTGAAGGAATATCTTCTTGCCAAAGCTTTGCTACGATAAATCCGACAATTTGATTATCAACATCACAAGCAACCAAGGAACCATCTCTTAGGACATTTTTATCTTGAATGCTATTTTGTTCAAACAACTTTTTCGTTAGAGGGAAGAGTTCCCCCATTTCCCGATTCCATAGCCGCACGATGTGTTCTAGATCGTCTTTCTCCATTAGTCTATATTCCATTTAAACCTCCTTACTATAGAAATAAAGAAGCAGCTAAATTGCTACTTCTCTTTTGAAGGGAAAACGAGCTTCCCCATAATAGCTTGTTTTTTTGCCCCAGTTGCTGAGGGAAGATTATTGGCATTGCCATGTAAAAACTCATTTCCTAAAATAGCAAAAGCAATTGCCTCTTTTGCATCACTGGAAAAATTCCAATCTTCCATCTTCCCTACTTTTTTATCAGTTAACGCTTGTAGGTATGCTAGTAGTGTATCGTTATAGGTACCACCACCACCAACGAGAATTTCTTCCGTTTCATATCTTCCGTCTACAAAGCGTTTGATATTTATCGCGATCGAATGAGCCGTAAAGGCTGTAACTGTTGCGACAATATCCTTAAACTCCATATTTCGAGCTTGCCCTTGTTCCCAAAGATGTCGAGCAAATTCTTGGCTGTAAAGTTCTCTTCCAGTACTCTTTGGTGGTTGTTGATAGACAAACGGATCATGGTTGATGATTTCTTCGAGCCAAGAATTACAAACCGTACCGCTCCTAGCAATTTCCCCATTAGGATCAAAGGAGAGTTCACCTTTTGAACCGATGATAACAATTGAGTCGATTAGAACGTTCCCAGGGCCGGTGTCAAAAGCAATCACCTCATTTGACTTGCCGTCAGCTTTTAAGACTGAAATATTACTAATCCCACCGATGTTTAGAAGAATACGTCCTTTGTGCTTGTGCTTAAATAGCAAGTAATCAACAAAAGGAACCAACGGAGCACCTTGCCCCCCAGCAGCCATATCACTAGGGCGAAAATCCCCAACCGTTAAGATGCCGGATTCTTCTGCAATCACTGCTAGTTCACCAATTTGTAGAGTTGCGTACTGTTCTGGCATATGAAAAATTGTCTGACCATGAGAGCTAATAAAATCAATATCTGAAGTTACTAGACCAGCCTTATGAATGACAGTTAAAGCAGCTTGAGCAAACTTTTTTCCTAGCTCAACATTTGCCAAACAAATGGTTTCAACACTAGATGTCTCTGGACTGCATAACGATAAAAACCGAGCTCGTTCAAGATCACTATAGGGCAATGTTTCAAATTCCAGGAGTTGAACTTCTGTATTTTCACCAGAATAAGAGATCTCAACTAGTGCAGCATCAATACCATCAAGTGATGTTCCAGACATTAGACCTACAGCATACTTCTTTTCCTTTTGAACAATTTGCTGTAACTGTTGTATCATGAACTCAATACCTCCCTGCCCGTTGCTGTTTATACTCATTACCTTGGATAAACTTAATTGCTTCCCTTGTTTGATCAAGGCGTTTAATACTTTCGTCGTATTGAAATGTCGCTACACACATCAATAAGATATCTATGATATGTAGCTGCGCTAACCTTGATGATGTTGCACCGCTTCGAAAAATTGACTCTTTTGATGCTGAAGAGCATAAATTTATACCAGCCTGCGAAGAAACAGGTGACTGACCGTACCTAGTTAAACTTATCGTTTTCGCTCTGTTTCGGTTAGCCAATTCTAATACATTGACAACCTCTTTCGTTTGCCCCGAAAAAGAGATCCCAAAAACCACATCATCCTCAGTAACATTAGCCGCAACCATCGCTGCCATATGAACGTCAGAAAACGTCGTGACATTTTTGTTTAATCTCATAAATTTTTGTTGAGCATCTTGTGCAATAATTGCTGATGAACCAACGCCAAAAAAGTGAATTGTACGTGCCTCGTACAAAGCTTTCGTAGCTCTATGAACTTCCTGTAAATTGAGAATGTCTGCTGTTTCCCTGAGTGCTTGAATGCTGTTAGAAGTCATCTTTTTCAAAATCGTTTCTAGCGACTCATTAGGAGAAATATCCCGATACCCAGTATCTTCATGTTTTTGCAAATCGCCAGCTACTCTAAGTTTTAATTCCTGAAACCCTTTTAGGCCTAACGATTTACATAACCGAATGACTGCAGCCCCGCTTGTTTGACTTTTTTCTGCTAACTGTTGTGTCGTACAAGATATGGCTATTTCGGGATGCTCGATCATGAAGTCGGCAATTTTCTTTTCTGATGTTGGCAAATTTGTTCGCATTTCCCTTAACATGACTAGTCCGCCAGTTAATGATCCTATTGTTTTCGGGTTATTTTTCATTCTCCTCCACCATACTTTTCTGGGTTAACGTTTTGAGTCATTAGGGATTGTGACAGGTAACGTCCCTGTTACTTGTTCAAGACCATAGATTGCTTTGGCAGCCATTCGTAAAGAAGCTGTTGTAAACTCATACGTTGCAATATAAGCTGAAACATCAGGTAGCGATACTAAATCATAGGGACTTCGCATAGCGACGACAACGATTTTTTTCCGCAAGTGAGACAATTTTTCGATAAGCTGTATTTGGTCAGGGCTGTTAGTGGCAGTTAATGTGCCTACAATGATAGTCTCGAAACCCTTTGCCTTTTCAACGAGTTGATCAATCTGATCTACTGAAGCTGGGATTGTTAACATTTCAGTCACTGCTTTTGGGTCAATTTCTTGTATAACACTGCCTAATGCATTGGTAGAATAACGTCGGTCCTCGACCTGCATTATATAAGCATTTTCTGGATAAACAACAAATACACTTTGCTCGGATTTGTCCAAAGGGAGAACACCTTCATTTTTTACAATCGTTACACCTTGGCGGAATACTTCTTCTGCCTGAAGTTGATGTTCCTCACAACCAACGATTGGTGACACGTGAATTGAATCTATGCTAGAGTCGATATCATCCCAAGACAAATACTTATCTTTCAACTTACTAACTCTAGTTACGGCTGCTTCTAGTGTTTCAAGACTAATGCCACCATTCTGTACTTCTTTAACTAATTCTTCAATCGCTTCTCGTTGTAAATGATGCAAATGAGAAATCATAACTAGATCAACCCCAGCTTTAATAGCTTGAACTGCCCCCGTAGCTGTTCCAATCGTATTAGCAATTGCATTCATCTCCATGCAATCCGTTGTTACAACACCATCAAAGCCAAGTTGTTCACGTAATAAACCTGTGATAACAGCCTTAGAAAGTGTCCCTGGAACTCCGGGATCTTTTTCAATAGCTGGAAAATAAACATGTGCAGACATAACAGTATCCGCACCTTCCTCAATACATCGTTGAAAAGGTTTAATTTCAACGTTCATCAACCGTTCCATATCATGTGAAATGACAGGCAGTTCTAAGTGGGAGTCTAAAGCTGTATCTCCATGCCCTGGAAAATGCTTTAATGTTGTCACTACACCTGCTGCTTGCATGCCTTTCATTGCTTGCATCGAAAATTCACTAACAACCGTTGGATCTTCACCATACGAACGGACGCCAATCACCGGATTGCGAGGGTTATTATTCACATCGACCGTTGGTGCCAAATTCCAGTTTATCCCTAATTCTTTTAGCTCTTTTCCAGTAGCCAAACCAATATTGTAAGCATTTTCCGGATTTTGTGTGGCACCTAAAAGCATCGCACCAGGAAATACCGTTGTACCTTCACCTAACCGTCTCACAACACCATTTTCTTGATCAATACAGATTAGTAATGGTCGTTCGTGTCCTGAAGCCTTAGCTTCAAGCTGTAACTCAGTTGTTAACTTTTTTATTTCTTCAGGTGTACCAATGTTACGCCCAAATAGGATAATGTTGCCAACATGGTGCTCTCGAATTAGTGTTTTCATCTCTTCGGAAGCTGTGATCCCTTTAAAGCCGAACACCATTAATTGACCAATTTTTTTACGTATTAGTTTTTCATCCATTATTCTTTTACTCCTCCTAGCGTTAAACCTTTAATAAAGTAACGTTGGAACATTAAGAAGAAGATGATCATCGGAACCGCTGCTACTGTTGCCCCTGCCATTAGTAGTTTAAAGTTTGCTAGGTTAGCATCTTGCAATGTCTTTAAGCCCGCTGGAAGTGTATAAAGTGAGGCATCACGTAAAACGATAATTGGCCATAAAAACGAATTCCACATTAAGACAAATGTAAAGATGCCTAGTACTGCCATAGCCGGCTTCGCTAACGGTACAATAATTGACCAGAAGACTTTCCATTCAGAGGCACCGTCAATTTTAGCTGCCTCAATTAGTTCATCTGGAATTGACATTAAAAACTGCCTCATCAAGAACACACCAAAGGCTAGAGCTAAGTTCGGTAAAATTAATGCCCAGTGCGAGTCAAAGATTTGAAGTTTTTGAACAATGATAAATGTAGGTACAAGGGTTACTTGCTCTGGTATCATCATTGTTGAAATAATAATCCAAAAAATAAGGTTACGCCCCGGAAATTTCTTCTTCGCTAATACATAACCAGCCATCGTATCAAACAAGACAATGAGCAATGTTGTGACAACGGCTATATAAAGACTATTCCAAAGCCAGCGCATGATCTGGGTTCGCTCAAATAAAAACACAAAACTTGAGAATGATTTTTCTTTCACTTCGGCCATTTTTTCTTGGTGATATTGTGCTTGTTCAACATTACCTTCCCGCTCAGCTGTACGCTTTTTTTGCCATTGAGAATAGTACTCTGTAATCCCTACTGGATAGAGCTTTGGTGGAGCAGATTCCACATAAGATATCGGTCGATCCATTTCTTCGTTTTGATAACCAGGTAACTGTAAGGCCGTTGAGAATACCCAGTATAAAGGTAATAGAGAAGCAAGAGCCATAAAAAGTAAGAGTAAATAGATGACTAGACGTCCAGTCTTTTTATATATGTTTTTCGTATTCATATTAAAAACCACCTATTAGTTTTTGTCTCGGAAAATCTTAAATTGAAAAATGGCAAAGACCATGATAATAAAGAATAAGATGACAGATTGAGCTGATGCTAGACCAAAATTAAAATCTCGGAATGCTGTTTTATAAATTACATGTACGATGGTTTCAGTCGAGTACCCGGGTCCACCACCAGTCATCATAATGATTTGGGTAAAGACCTGAAACGATCCGATCGTACTTAAAATAACTAAGTATAAAGTCGTCTGTGTAAGCAAAGGAATTGTAATCTTATACCAACGTTGAAATGCATTTGCGCCATCAATCTTGGCAGCTTCATAAAGTGTTGGACTGATGTTATTCATTGCAGCTAAATATATGATAATACCCGACCCCGGCGGAATAAGAATTGACATAATCATTAATGAAGGTAGTGCCGTATCTGACGCCCCTAGCCAGTTCACTGGTTCAAAGCCAAACCAACCAATAATGTAATTAAATAATCCATAACGATAGTTGTACATCCAGCGCCAAACCATGGCGATAATAACCATTGATGTAACTGTTGGAAGATAAAAAGCTGACCTAAAAAACGTTTGTGAAACCTTACCTAACGGTGAAATTAACGTTGCAATGACTAAAGCTGTAATAATAAAAGCTGGTACGGTTACGATCGTATATAAAAAGGTATTCCAGAGTGACGCTTTAAAAATTTCACTTTGAAAGGCTGTAAAGTAATGAGCTAAGCCCACCCACTTAATCTCGAAAATTCCATAATCAAGGAATGATAATACGAAAGCCCAAACTATCGGAACAAGCATAAATATGGCGAAGAACAATAGTTTAGGGAGTAGAAACAGATAAGCTACTTTATGTTTCTTCATCTCTTTCCACGTATTTTTTAACTTTGAAGATGGTTTCTTTTTCGTCACAACGTTATGACTTGTCCCTACTTCCATCTTTCTAACTCCTTTCAAAAACCGATTGGTGTTTACTTATTTTTGTATAATTCAACAAACTTTTATCTGTTTCCTAGTAACATTTAAAAGTTAAATAGAAAAGGATGACTATTAGATGGGATATACCTATAACAATCAGGATTTTTATATCCACTGTCCTGTTTATATCCCTACTCTACTAGTCATCCATTCATTTTTTTCTATTATTTTAAAATTGACTCCACGACACGTCTTGCATCTGATAACGCTTGTTCAGCTGTTTTCTCACCGTTAAGAGCAAGTTGCAATTCTCTTTGAATTGCTTCATCAATACGAGCCCATTCTGGGTGACGTGGTAGCATGACCGCCTGCTCTGTAATTTCTTGAGCACGTGCCATTTCAGGATTATCTGCAAAAGGATCTAAATCAGCAGTAGAAATTCTTGCAGGGAACGTTCCATAATTTTGTGACATTACAAATTGCTCATCAGTACTTGAAATGTGCTTAACAAATTCTGCTGTCATACGTTTCTTGTTATCGTCCTGTTGAGCGAACATTACCCAACCACCAACACCACCGATACTTACACTTTCACCTAACTTACCGCTTGGGTACTCAGCAACCATGAAGTTTGTCTTGAAGTTGTCTCCCTGTGCAGCTGCAATCGCCCAAGTTGCCCATGGTGTGACAGCAAGACTACGTCTTTCTGCATTTCCCCACTCTTGCCACGTTTGACCTACATCAGGACCACCCATTTCAAAAGGAGCAACATTATATTTTGTTTTTAAATCAACTAATTTTTGAAGACCACTGATTGCTTCAGGTGAGTCAAATGCATACTCAGTTAAATCTTCATTTAGAGGATAACCACCGTCCATTAGAAGGAATGGCCAAGCTTCATAGTAACCATCTAGAATATATGTAGAGAAACCATATACTCCGTCACCTGTGAGCGCTTCCATTTTTTTAACGAACTCATCATACGTCCATTTACCATTTGCAGGAGGTTCTACTCCCTTTTCTTCAAAAATATCTAAGTTAAGTAACATAACATGCACACTCATTGAATTCGGAACACCATAATGCTTGCCATTATATTCATACTCTGCTAAAGCATTTGGATAAAAATCTGCTAATTCTTCTGCTGTAAAAAATGGATCAATTGCTTCAATGACACCACTTTCAATATGGTTAATACTTACAGCACTACCACTAATGTCAACCGGTGCAATATCTGGCCAAGCTCGACCGGCAATCGCAACACTTAAACTATCTCCCATTTCAGCCCAAGGAGTTTGAACTATTTTAACTTTTACACCTGGATATAAATCTTCAAATTCTGCCGCTTTTGCTTCTAACCAATGATATTGGTTTTCTGCCGCATCTCTCCAACGTGGACCATCCCAAATCGTGATCTCACCTTTCCATTCCTTCCAAGCTTCACCGGTTTCAGTTGGTGGATCTGTTGGTTCTTTTGGCTCAGTGCTAGAATTCCCACTACTACATGCCACAGAAATTAGAACAGTAAAAACTAAGATGAGTGATAAAAATAAAAACTTTTTGCTTATCATAATTATTCCTCCCTTTTTTTATATAAACGTTATATTTATTAAATAGTTTCATAGAAGTCTAGCCAAATCTCTGTATGAAACTATAAAATAACAGCTTAAGATATTACTTTTAAAACGCTTTCATAAAACCGTCGACGAGTAAGATTAATATTTACAGGATTTGGCTGATGGACTCTATTTGTAAATAATACCATAATCAGTTCTTTTTCTGGTACAACCCATAAAGATGTTCCTGTAAATCCTGTATGACCAAATCCATTAATGCCGTTGAAATCAACGACCCACCCTAATCCTCGGCCTTCATTCTCTCCCATGACGTGCCTCTGGATAGAGTTCTTAGCCAATTCATATGATAGAAAGGTATCTTCATGTTTAAGAGAGATTAAGTAACTTTTAGCCAATTTGGCAACATCGATCACTGTTGAAAAAATCCCCGCATGACCAGAAACTCCACGAAACGCATAATGTGAGTTTCCGTCATGAACCTCTCCCCAGATGAGCTCTTCTCGCCAACCATGGTAGTGTAGATTTCTTACTTTCACTAATTCTTTCTCAAATTGGTTTCCGACCTCTGTCGGTACAATTCTATCTTTAAGACTAGCATCTGGGAGATAGCAGGTCGTGTTCAGCTGTAATGGAACAACTAGTTTTTCTTTTACTACCTCATTTAACTGTGCTTCCTCAATAAACTCGATGATCTTTCCAAGTAAAATGAAATTTAAATCACTGTACTCTATTTTTTCACCTGGATCAGGGAAGCTTTTCACCTTTAGAATAGGAGCTAAAAAGTCTTCAGCTTCAGGGACGGTATAAAATGGGTACCATGCCGGAAAACCAGAGGTGTGAGTTAGTAAATGATAAACAGTGATACAATTAGTTGAAACTGACTCTAGACTAGGGAAAAAAGTACTCACCTTCGTCTCTAATGAGAGCTTCTTTTCAGCTATTAATCTTAGGATAATCGTAGATGTGAATATTTTTGTAATTGATGCTACGTCAAAAATCATGTCCTTTTGCATCGAACGTTTCTGTGGATAAGCACTGGCGTACCCAAATGCCTCATGATATATAATTTTTCCCTTATGCTCCACGTAACCGACAGCACCCGGAAATTCACCTTCCTCAATTGCAGTTGAAATTAATAGATCAATAGCCTTCATCTGTTTCACCACCCACAACTCAGTATTTTTCTACTAAACTCTCATTTCATTTCAATAGTTCAATTGCTTTTCGAACAAAACCATCAGCCTCGACAATTGCTCTTCCTGCCTTTTCTTTTGAAGCACCGGTTTCAATCATGACAATTGCTAGTTTTACATTTTGCTCTGTTTCATCTAAAACAAAAGTTGCCTGCTCATATGGCACTCCAGTCACTGCGATGACAATATTTCTTGCCCGTTCCACTAGTTTGTGGTTGCTCGCATTAACATCAACCATTAAATTTTCATAAACTTTGCCTAGTTTAATCATTGTGCAAGTTGAGATCATATTAAGGATCATCTTTTGTGCAGTTGCCGCCTTCATTCTTGTGGATCCGGTCAACACTTCAGGTCCTACAACAGCCTCTATACTCGTGTTGGCATAATGACTTAATTGCGACTGCTCATTACATGAAATTGCTGCAGTTTCTGCACCTAACTGATTTGCATATTCTAGAGCCCCCATAACATATGGAGTTCTTCCACTAGCAGCTATTCCTATCACGATATCTTTATCAGTGAGTTCCCTCTGAGCTAGGTCAATAGAACCTTGCTCAAAATCGTCCTCAGCACCTTCCACTGCACCTTGAATAGCCGTTTCTCCACCTGCAATAACCCCTTGCACAAGCTCAGAACTTACACTGAAAGTCGGTGGACATTCTACTGCATCTAAAATTCCCAATCGCCCACTAGTTCCAGCCCCAACATAGAAAATTCTCCCACCACTTTTTATAGATTTATATGCAAGATTTACAGTCTTCTCAATCTGAGGCAATACCTTTTGTACTGCTTCAGCAACGGTACGATCTTCCTCATTGATGATTTCTAATATCTCAATTGTTGACAATTGGTCGATATGTTTAGAACGAAGGTTTCTTTGCTCTGTTGTCAACGCTGATAAACTTTTTTCAGTCTCCATAACATCACAACCATTCAATTTATAAAATTTTATTTTAACTTAATTATACACTCATAAAATTAAATTTCAACAAAAACATAAAAAAATTTACCATTTTTTTAATATATTGTTAAAACATTAAAATGGTATAGAGTATTAGTTCGGTCATTTGCACTCTTTTACATACTTCATGAACAGTTATAATTGAGTACATCTTAAAATATTATTTCATTAATAAAATAATATTTTACTACTTCTGTTTTAGACCATTATTCATGCATTTTTCTAAAAATACAGTTGGCACTGTTTTACCACTTAGCTTAAAACCAGCAACTAGTGCACCTGCAGCAGGTACTACCTTGGGAACTACAATTGAAATGGGTAGTTTCTTTTCGTTCATGACTTGTTCTAATGTAGGTAAAAACCAATCTGCTCTCTTATACACTCCCCCTGCTAAAATGAGTGGTATTAAACCTTGTTGTCGTTGAAACAGTTTCATGTATAGATAATAAGTCGATTCAGCTGTGCTTCGTGCTGCATCTAAGATAATCTTTTGTGCAACTTCGTCACCAACGTCAGCAGCTTTAAAAACTAGTTTACTTATTGGTGCAATTAAAGATTTCGCTTTACCCGGTTCATAGATTTCACTAATAAGATCAGGTGGTTCCAACACCATTGCATGCTCTAATATGAGGTCTGTTAAACTTGTTTGTGGTCCAGTTTGATCATATGCTGCAAATACTGCCTGTATGGCTTTCTTACCTATGTCATAGCCACTTCCCTCGTCCCCGATGAGATACCCCCAGCCACCGACTCTACTTCTTTGATTTTCATGATTTATACCAAATGTGATCGAGCCAGTACCAGCAATGTGAACAATCCCGGGTTCACCTAACGTGCCTGAGTACAATGCATTCACTGCATCGTTATCAGAAAAGAAAGTCACTTCTCGGTTCAGAGCTTTAAAAATTGCCTGTTTTACCCTTAACTTGTCTTCAGACCTATTCACCCCAGACATTCCCGCAAAAATAACAGATACATTTGTTAGAGCACAATCATTTATGTCCCGTAAATTACTTACTAACTGATCAAACTCATCTTGAACCTTAGCATCAGGATTATTAGGATTTGTCGGTCCTACAGTCGTTAAAGCTTGAATATTGCCTTCGATATCACAAATTGCAGCGGTTGTTTTCGTCCCACCACCATCTATCCCTAATACGTACATTCTCTAACAACCACCTTCAATATTTTTTCAACAGGGAACCATAGCATTTGACAGTGCAAGCTTATCAGCAATGATGGTGACTCGAGGATGTTTTTTTAACGCTGATGCTGGAAAATTACTATCAACATCGTCCGTAAGTAGTCGCTTTACAGCCTCTGCTTTGTTTTCCCCTGACACTAATAATAAGATTTCTTTACTCTTTAGAATAGACTGAATTCCCATGGTAATCGCATGTGTTGGAACTTCATTTATATTAGAAAAGTAACGTGCATTTGCTTCTCTCGTAGACTTGGCAAGCTTCACTACATGAGTAAGAGTGTCAAACGATGTCCCCGGTTCATTAAAGCCGATATGACCATTTTCCCCAATACCAAGGATCTGCAAATCAATGCCACCGTTTACTTCGATCAGTTCTTCATAGTTTTTACATTCTAATGCTATATCTGTTGCTAAACCATCCGGAAGATGAATATTCGCTTTTGGAATATCAATATGTTGAAACAATATCTGTTCCATGTATTGATGATAACTATTTGGATGATCTTTTGATAAGCCAATATATTCGTCTAAATTAAAGGATGTAATGTTTTGATAAGACGTTTGATTTTGCTTGTAATCTTCAATGAGTAATTCGTATGTTCCCTTAGGGGTTCCACCTGTTGCAAAGCCAAGTTTTAACGCATTGTTATTGCTAATCTTATTTATAATGAATTGAGATGCTCGTTGACTCATATCTTGATAGCTATTCACTTGGATAATTTTCATTCTAAGTCCCCCTTTCTATAAACAAGTTTTCCTCGACAAAACGTCATTAGGAGTTCGTTATTTTGATCAAGGATGATTAAATCCGCGTCCTTCCCTACTTTTAAACTTCCCTTTCGATGATAGACATTTAGCCTTTTAGCGGGATTTCCGGCTGTCATTTGAATCATTTCTTCTATCGTACAACCCGTAAACTCTAGCATATTTCTAACTCCGGCATCCATCTTTAGGATACTACCTGCAAGTGTCCCATCTTCTAGAACTGCTTTCCCATTCTGAACTGTTACTTCTTGACCACCAAGATCATAAGAGCCATCTGCTAATCCTTTTGCTCTAATAGAGTCAGTAATTAAGATTATTTTTTCTGCTTTTTTGGCATTATAGGTACTCTTTACAATAGCCGGGTGGATATGAATACCATCAACAATCATCTCCACATAAAGATCTTCGTTTGCTAATGCTGTTCCTGCAACACCTGGTTCTCGATGGTGTAAGCCACGCATTCCATTGTATAAATGAGTGATATGAGATGCACCAGCTTTGATTGCTTCCTCCATATCCGAATGATAGGCATCGGAGTGACCAATGGAAGCGACCACATCGTTTTCCTTTAAATACCGGATTAGCTCAAGGCCATTTTCTTCTTCAGGTGCTAATGTTACGACCTTTATTGCTCCAGTGGCAATCTTCTGCCAGGTTTGAAATAAAGTTAGGTCTGGCTTTCTAATATATTGATGAGGTTGAGCTCCTGCACGCTTTTTAGAAATAAACGGTCCTTCTAGATGTACACCTAGAATTTCTGCCCCTTCTTCTTGAGAATTCATATAAATGGCAGTATTTCGAAGAGCTTTCTCTATGGCTTTTACTTCTTGTGTAATAGTCGTTACTAAAAAACTTGTTGTTCCTTCTCTTGGCAAAGAAATAGCCATATTTCTTAACGCTTCTTCTGTTGCATCCATCATATCGGTACCATTTACTCCATGGATATGCAAATCTATCATACCCGGAAGTGCTGAATTACCTGGTGGAAACTCTATTTTTTCATAGCGAGGATCGTTTCCAAATATATCCATACAACCTATCTCAGCAATTTCTCCAGATTTAATTTTGATAAATCCGTTTTCAATAACTTCATTTTCCGTATAAACTTGAATGTTTGTTAATGCTAGTTGCTCTTTCATCACTGCCTCCTATAACTGAAAGCCGGGAATTTCAGTACCCTTACGAACATTTCGGCCAATTGGATATTTCAGAGTTTGTGCATACTTCGTACGATTTAAACAGCCTCGCAATGTTCCTAGAGCTTTGTAGTAATCGTAGTACCTAAACGAACTTGAGTTCATAATAAACCAATATTTTGAGAGGGCGTGAAGGTATGTCTCAAACTCCTCTGTTACATCAATAAAAATATCCGGCTCATAATTTTGCATATCCTCCCAATTTTCACTATGAAGCATCGCTCTCAAACTATGTGGCGGATATCCCCCTAGTTCAAATCCGGGAAGAGCAGCTTTAAGCCATGCCGCTTCAACAATTTGTGGACACAACGTATGGTCAGGGTGAATGCTATGGGTCCAATGAGTAATCGCGAGTGTAGGCTTTAATTTACGAAATACTGTCGCAACTTCATCAACAATCTCATCCTCAAGTTTTAATTCCGCATCTTTATAATCTAATGTTATTGTATTGACTCCCAATACCTTGGCAGCTTCTTCAGACTCTTTAATCTTTTGAAGACGATAATCTTCCACTGACATGTTTGGTGGTGTCCCTTTTTCGCCTGCTGTTAAATGTAAAAATGTGACTTGATGACCGGCTTTAGCATATTTATGGGCAACTGCACCGACTTGTATTTCTGCATCCCCACAATGAGCTCCAACTACAATCACATGTATTTTTTCTGACATACTATCCGCCCTTTCGAAAGGAAATTAATAGAGGAGATATTTTTCTCTAATAGCTTTAAAGGATTCTAGCTTACTGTTTTCTTTCGCTAACCACTGCTCGATTGATTTTTGTTCATCAATTATCTTTCTAAATTCATTTGTTCCCATTAATAAGTCAATGAAAAATCTCCCTGGCACCGCTTCGAACCATTGAAATTCATTAGGGTACAGTTGCTTTGCTTCAGCAATCATGGCGATACCAACCTCAACCGGTTTTACTACTTCACGATCTGTAACATGGACCTGTACTCCTTGACAAAGCTCACCTTGATATTTAGAAGTATAAGGTGTAAAAAATGTTTCACGGAAAATTACTCCTGGTAACGAAAGCTGGTTTAATCTTTTTGCCCATTCATAACCATTGATCCACGATGCACCCACGATTTCAAATGGTTTCGTTGTCCCACGCCCTTCAGAGAGATTTGTTCCTTCAAATAGACAAGTACCCGGATATAGCGTCGCCATCTCTAAGGAGGTAGAATTTGGTGAAGGCATAACCCAAGGCAGCTTCGTCTCATCAAACCAATAACTGCGCTCCCAATTTTTGAGAGAAATTACCTTAAGTGAACAACCAATTTGAAAATGTTCATTAAACATTTGCGCTAATTCTCCAACCGTCATTCCATGCCGTAACGGAATTGGGTACAAGCCTACAAAAGATTGAAAGTTTTCATCTAATATATTCCCCTCGACTTTGACTCCTGTTATTGGATTAGCTCTATCTAAAACGATAAATTGTAGATTATGTTCTTTCGCTGCCTCCATACAGTAAGCCATTGTATAGATATAAGTATAAAACCTGACACCAATGTCTTGAATGTCAAAGATCAAGGCATCTAGACCTTTTACCATATCAGCTGTTGGTCTTTTAGTGTCACCATAAAGGCTATAAACTGGCAATCCAGTTCGTTCATCAATTTCATCCGCTAGTTTATCACCTGCACGATTATTTCCGCGGAACCCATGTTCAGGAGAGAAGATTTTTTTTATTTTAAAATTCTCTTTGAGCAGCTCATCAATTCCAAACTTTAGTTCCTTTGTCACTGAAGTATGATTGGTTACCAGCCCAATGCGTAAATCTTTTAATGATTTGTAAGTAGATTGATAGAGTAATTGCTCAAGTCCTGTTATTACCGAGACCATATTCATCCCTCCTTCAAGAACGACCATTTATTCTAATGACTTCTTCATCACGTGAAACTCTCTTGAGATTGAGAAGCCGACTTTTTTGTACAAGTGGCCAGCTGGTGTCTTTTCACCTGTCCATAGAAACCAAGCCCCGTGGAGACCTTCTGCCCTCATTGCTGCTAGGCAATCATAGAGCAGAATTTTGCCAATACCTGTTCCACGTGTTTCCTCATCAACACCAAATGGACCAAACCGTTCTGGAATACCTTCATACCCTCCATATAAACAAAAACCGATTAATTGTTGTTTAGGATTGCGAGCGACAAAGACTCGAGACATTGGTAAGCCTTGTAAAATCCCTTCTCTTATCGCTCTACCCCAATCAGGATTAAATTTGTCGTTAGCAAATCTAATAAGTTCATATAAGTCACCGTCTTCAACTGGGCCAAATGTAAATCCCTCAGAAACACGCTTTTCTTTTAGTTCAATTACATCTTCTGGTATCTCGCAACTCAAGAGTGAATAATCCATCGCAATTGGTGAATATAATCGTGAAAAACCCATGCTCTTTAGAAATGCAAAACCTGCAGGATATGTCTTTTCATCAATCCCAGGCAGTAAATAATTCGGCGCATATGAAGCAAAAAAAACACTCGTTCGACCGGCATTACGCAGAAAATTACAAGCATCCTCTAGTAATCTTGATCCTACCTTCAACTTTTGATAGTTTCGATCCACAAAGAAAAAAGGAATCCAGCCATTATCCAACTCTAAGTCAGTACCATACATAGGCAATAATCTCCGTACTGCATAGACAACCCCAACTAGTCGATCATTGGAAAACGCTAAACGCAAACCTTCAGGATCAAAATTAGCGTCAAGAAGAACAAGATTTCTGAAACGTTTTTGATTGATCGGGTCCTTTGGTAAACAAAAATTCCACAACGTGACAATACTCTGCTCATCTCCAGCCTGATATTGACGATATTCTAACTGAGTGACCGTTTTTTCTTTCATAACGAACCTCTCCTTTTTATCATTTATATTTCTTTAAATTCCTTTAAATGATATTTTATTTTAAGTTAATTATATATTTTTTAAAATAAAATTACACTATTTTTCTACTAAAATTTACTAATATTATGGCATTCCTTAGTTTCCTACTGGGACTTTTGAACGCATTCTACAAAAAATAAACGGATACCCAACACAACTAAACCAGAAGGTCATAGTATGCTTATAAATTAAACGTAGGCTAAATAGTCATTTTACGTAAACTTAAATGACGGAGGCGGTTGTTAAACCATGGAGTATATACAATCATTGAAGGGTAGCACTTGTTGGGTTTATCAAGGAGGAAATGAAACTAGTTTCGGAAAAATCGTCGATACAACTGAAGATTTTATGGTCATGCATACAGAATCCGATGAAATTATTTACTATAATATTGCACATGTGAAAACGATTTGTGAAGATTCTACTTTGCGTTTCGTTTCACTAAATTGCTTTGAAAACAATGAACCAGAGTATGTACTGGCCAAAAACCTACATGAACTCCTCGATAAGCTCAAATATCGAAGTGTACGTATCAGTAGTGGCCAAGACGTAAGAACTGGTATGTTAGTTGAAGTAAAAGAGGATTACATTGGTATTTTCACAGAAGAAGATGGAGTTACCTTCTATACTAGCAGCTATATTCATAGTATAAGTGAACCAAATAGAAGCGCATCCGATATTACTTATCAGGAAGTAGAATTTCAAACATTCCAACCAATGAATAGTCAAATTATTGGAAAGAACTTCAATCAATTATTAACCAATTTAAAATTTAGTTGGATTAATATTAACAGAAATAGACTAGATCGGATTGACGGTTTACTTGTTGAGATCTATGAAGATTATCTAACATTAATTCAAAAACAAATGGTCATTAGAATTCCAATCAATCAGATCAGGAATGTTAGCTTTGCCGGTGTAAGTATTTTAAAGGAGGAAAGCACTATTAATAGTGAACTAGTAATTGCGGACGACAGGGATAGCATTCGTGATGAAAACCTATTAAGTCTAAGTAGCGAAACTAGTAATGAAAGTCATGAAGTCAAAAATAATAGCGAGGAAGATACCCAAGAGATAACAGAAGATGTTGCAGATGAAGAGTCTAGTAAAAAAAAACAAGTGAATTAACTGAACAACTTAAATATAAAAACGTATTCTATTTTTACTCGATATCTTCTCAAGGCAAGACTGAACACTTTACCAAACCTATCAAAGCATGCTGAGTAAAATAGCACCTCCAACTTCTAAAAATGGAGGTGCTTTTCTATTATTTTTACAGGTCATCAAACCCGTTATCAACAGATACCTTTGTGTATTGACGTGACTTCTGTTCGAAAAAGTCACTTTTACTGCTGTTTACATCTTCATAGGCTTTAATCCATTTCATTGGATTTGTACGGTACCCCTCAAACGGCCTCTCAATTCCCAATTCATTGACTCGTTTATTCGCGATAAATTTGATATAGGATTCTAAATCCTCCATTTGAATACCAGAAATTTTTTCTCCAATAATATGACGACCCCATTGGATTTCCAGCTCAGCAGCTCGCCTGAATGTAGCTTGTACAAACTGGTCGTTAGCTTCACTATTTAATTCAGGATACTCTTTTCGTAGTTCTTTAAAAATATTTGAAAATAAATAAACATGCAACTGTTCATCACGATTAATGTAATTGATCATTGTCGAAGTTGAAACCATTTTCTGATTTCTTGCTAGGTTATAGAAGAAGCTAAAACCAGAATAAAAATTTAGACCTTCTAAAATCACATCATAGACAATCGACTCAAGCAATGTTTGAGGAGTTGGATCATTGATAAAACGATTATAACCTTCAGCGATAAAATCATTTCTTTCTCGAAGGATTGGATCATGCTTCCAATACTCAAAAATCTCATCTTGTTTTTGTTTATGAACAACGCTAGATAAGACATAAGAATAGCTTTGATTGTGGACTACCTCTTGAAAAGCTAGTACCGTCATTAATGCTGATAAACTAGAGTCTGTTAGATATCTCGCTACATGCATGGAATAGTCTGTTTGAATACTGTCTAAAAAAGCTAATAAACCAATAATCTTATTGAATGCTTCTTTCTCTACTAAACTTAATTTTTCATACTGTTTGATATCTGTGGACATGTTGATTTCAAACGGTGTCCAGAAGTTTGCTAACATATTTTTGTAGAGTGGATAAGCCCAAGGGAAGCGAACATCATCCCAGTTTAAAACATTTGAGCTTTGGCCATTAATTATGCCTGTAGATGCATTTGGTGCGGTTACATCATATAATTTCCTCGGGTGTAATGTGGTCATTGACTCATCCCTCCTAACTAGAACAACTTTCACAATCGTCTAACTCTGTAGCTGTTGATCGAACATAATAGGTTGTTTTTAGACCTTGTTTCCAAGCTTCTATGTGTAGGTCTAATAAGTCCTTCGCTCGAACCGTATTTTTTACATATAAATTAAATGAAATGGCCTGATCAATATGTTTTTGTCTTGCTGCATTCTGTTTAATGCTCCAGTGTTGGTCAATGTTATGAGCAGATTTATAGTACCAGGTAGTCGTTGCATTCAAATCAGGTGCTGTCACTGTAATTTTATAGTTTTTCTTTTCCTCAGAGTACTCTTTTTTAAAGATTGGATCGATAGAAGCAGTAGAGCCAGCGATAATCGAGGTTGTTGAATTTGGCGCCACCGCTAGCAAATAACCATTGCGAAGGCCGTATTGCTTCACTTCCTCTTTGAGTTCCTGCCACCTATCCGTTTGGTAGTTCCTAGCTTCAAAGTATTGGCCATTTTCCCAGTCAGATCCTTTAAATACCGGATAGACACCCTTTTCTTTGGCCAATTCTAGACTTGCTTTAATAGAAAGATAATTAATTTCTTCATATAAAGCATCTGCAAACCGAACTGCTTCCTCGGACTCCCACTTCACTTGTTTAATAGCCAAAAGATGATGCCAACCAAATGTACCCAAACCAATGGCACGATATTTTTGATTTGTTAACTGCGCTTGTGGGACATCAATTTTATTAAGGTCGATCACATTATCAAGCATTCGTACCTGGATAGGAATTAGCCGTTTTAGGACATCGTCAGTAACTGCTTTTGCAAGTGAAATGGAACTTAAGTTACAAACTACATAATCACCTGGCTGTTTCGTTATTACGATATTTCCATCTTGAGTCACTTCTTCCTTCACCAAAGTTGGACTCATGTTTTGCATAATTTCAGTACAAAGATTCGAACCATAAATCATCCCGGCATGTTTATTGGGGTTAAGACGGTTGACCGTATCTCGATAGAACATATACGGTGTCCCTGTTTCTAATTGTGAAACCATCAGTCTTTTCATGATTTCAATCGCAGGAATAGCTTCTCTAGAGAGAGCATCAGTTGCGATACATTCCTCATACTTAGTCCGAAATGTTCCTTCACCTTTTTGCTCATCAAAATAATCCTCTAATGAAAAACCCATAACTTGGCGAACTTCATGTGGATCAAATAGATACCAATTCTCTCGGTTTTCGACTTTCTCCATAAAAATGTCTGGAATACACACGCCAGTGAATAAGTCATGTGTTCGGAAGCGCTCATCACCGTTGTTTAGTTTGGCATCTAAAAATGCCAATATATCTTTATGCCAAATGTCTAGATAAACTGCAATCGCTCCTTGACGCTGTCCCAATTGATCGACGCTTACGGCCGTGTTATTAAGCTGTTTCATCCAAGGTAATACACCTGAAGAATTGCCTTTAAAGCCTTTAATTGAAGAGCCCTTTGCCCGTATTTTCCCTAAATATAAACCAAGTCCACCACCATTTTTACTTACCGTTGCGGCATCTGTATTACTATCAAATATGCCTCGCAAACTATCATCCACTGTATCTATAAAGCAGCTAGATAGCTGTCCATAGCTTTTCCCAGCGTTGGCTAGCGTAGGCGTTGCTACCGTCATGTAAAGATTGGATAATGCCCAGTAGGCCTCTTTGACATATTGTAATCTAAATGATTTTGGTTCCTTACTCAGTAGTGTCATGGCAATGATTAAAAATCGTTCTTGTGGTAATTCATATAAGAGTCCTTCATGCGTTCTCGCCAAATAGCGGTCTGCCAAGGTTTTTAATCCAATGTATGTAAATAAATGATCATTTTCAGGAAGAATAATTTTCTCTAACTCGTGAATTTCTGTTGAAGAATAATCTTGTAGTAAATCACTACGGTAAATGCCCTTATTAGTAAGAGCTACTATTAAATCATGTAATGATTGATAGGCTTGTCCACCTCGATTTTTTTCAATTTCTTCATACAAGTCTAATAGATATATTCTTGCAGCAACATACGTCCAATTTGGTTCCTCACTCGTCACTCTATCAAGTGACTCTAAAATTAATAAGTGCAAGACTTTTTCTTTTTCGACGTTATCTAATAATGTATTTATCTTTCCTTGGAACGAAATCGTATCCAGATCAGGATACTGCCTCAAAATTCCTTGTAATTCCTCTTCCCAACTAATTCCTACCTTCATAGTTGTAACCACCTTTCAGTTATACCAAAATAAAAACCCCTTCATCAGAGAAGAGGTTAAAAACGGTACAATGCTTAACAAAGGGGTCTGCGACTAGAAAGATACATAGATCCCCGTACCGTTCCTAGTCCCAATCCCCGAAGACGAAGAAACTTGGAAAACAGGCAGGTCTCCTGACTTATGCTTCTTCCTACTCTGAGCCTTCCCATATAAGTACCACAAAACGTGACGTTCTTATACAGTGGTTTTCTCATTTCGTCCACATTTACAGTTGCGGGGACAGTTTCGGACTTTCACCGAATTCCCTATTAAGTCTATAAAACTAGACACCTGTATTTCCAAATCATATTCACTTTTATCCATATACAGTCATAACTCAATTGCCACGCACTATATATTGTAGTTGTAATTTTATCCTAGGAAAGAATAAATTGCAATCATTTATTTTTTACTAGAGTCGAATGAGGAAGAATTTAGTCAGTTTTACACTGACTAGATGCTTTTCTTATTGATAACAACTTTATGACTGCTCCAAGATTTCGCGCAGTGTTTTTTACATTTTCGTATCCGTTTTCGAGTGCTTCTTCTAGCGATACAACACCTGGTACGATACTAAATACCGCATCAATGCCATGCTCATGAACATTTCTATAGTCGTTTGTTAAACTTCCGGCTATTGCAATAACTGGTACACCATGTTTTTTGGCAGTTAAGGCTACGCAAGTAGGTGTTTTCCCATGTATTGTTTGATGATTAATTCCACCTTCGCCGGTGATGACTAGGTCAGCGTCCCGAACTGCATCTTCCAAATTCGTTGCTTCAATCACTAGATCTCCACCACGCTTTAGTTCAGCAGACAGAAAAGCGAGTAGTCCAGCTCCTAATCCTCCTGCAGCACCGGCGCCTGGAAGATGCTCAATGTCTTTTCCTAGATCACGTCGAATAATAGCAGCATAGTGAGCTAAGTTGTAATCCAACTGAAGAATTTGTTCAGGTGTAGCCCCTTTTTGCGGTCCAAAAATTGCCGAAGCTCCTTTTGGGCCTGTTAACGGATTATTGACATCACAAGCGACGACAATCTTTACTTCTTGTAAACGGGGATCGAGGGAGAAGGCATCAATTTTGGCTAACTTTTCTAAACCCATACCTCCAAGAGGAATTTGATTTCCTTTTTCATCAAGGAGATTGGTTCCAAGAGCTTGTAACATCCCAGCTCCCCCGTCATTAGTGGCGCTTCCTCCGATACCAATGATCATTTTCTCTACACCCTTATCCAACGCAACCTTAATTAATTCTCCTGTTCCCCAAGTCGTTGTATGCATTGGGTTTCTTCTATCAAAAGGTACTAAGTGAATACCTGATGCAGCAGCCATTTCAATTACTACTGTTTTGCCATCACCTAGTAAGCCATACGAGGCTTGAACTGTATTTCCTAACGGGCCAGTAACAGTGGTGGTTTCAATTGTCCCCCCTGTTGCATCTACTAATGATTGAACAGTGCCCTCCCCGCCATCAGCCATTGGTATTTTTACTAAATGGCTATTGGGTAACACTTCTTTTAAACCCTCTTCAATTGCATTAGCTACTTCTAATGCTGTTAAGCTTTCTTTAAAGGAATCAGGTGCAATAACGATCTTCATCTGAAAACTCCTCCCCTATCTGCAATAAGAGACTACATATACTCTTCAACTAATTCAAAGCATCTTTCTTTCGTAATTCGGGCTTGTGTACTAATATATTCTAATGACTCCATCGTTCCTCCTTCAAAAACCTTTGATCTTTTCTTTGCCTCTTCATCTCTATATTTTATCCACCCTCGTTGTTCTTCCCTTAGCTTTGTCATTTCACTCTGAGGTAATCGATTTCAAGTGCGCTATAGATTTCATTTAAAGCATCATCCCATTGAGTGAACTCCTCACTTTGAGCCTGGATCATTTCTAATTGAGTTACAGCTTGTGAGTTTTCAGTTAAGCTATTTTCAATATCATTAAGTTTTGTTAGATAGTCTTCTTTTATATTGGTCTCAGGTTGGTCATGAATAATGCCTACGAGCGCACGATCTTCACCTATTTTCTCAAATACAAGTCGAAGACTACGCCAACCCATTCCATTAGGGCCTGCTTCAATATGATAATCAACGAAGTCATGGCTCTCTCTAGGATAGACTGCAGTCAAGTTCTCTAGTGAGCTATCTTGCCCAAGTATCTGATTTAATGCAACTTCTGCATTCATGAAGTCTACACCGTATACATAGTTTTTATAATATTCTTCATTTGTTAACTCAATCTGCTGATGTAAGCTAGATGAGGTTCGCCAAACTCGTTTAGTAGAATCTTTCATGAAACCTTCCAACTGATTTCTGGTCAAAACGATGTCAGTCTCCATATCAACATTAGCATAAGGAGAAAAACGAACCCCTTTTTCGTAGTGTGCCCATACTGCAACTGTTGCCATATCCTCATTTTTAAGTGCCCTGATTATTGTTGTTGCCGCTTCTAACGCTGTCGGAGGTAGTCCCTCTAATCCCATTTCTTCCTCGTCTTGGATCTGTTTTTCTACAATGCCACCTACTAATTCGTAAAAGGCTTTATTTCCTTCACTAATGAAAGAAGTCGGTATCTCTCCTGTCGTAAAACTATTCCTAATATAAACCGTTCCATTCACATCGACCATTACCGTACTATAAATTTCTTCACTTGAATTAAAAGAAATTGTTAGTAAAAACTGGTTAGGTTGCGCCGACTCTAGCGTCTCAGCAAATTCATTTTCGGTAATTTTCAACTTCTGCAACTCATCGGATACTTTAACCATATCTGCATCATTCAAATAAAAGTAAATATCTTCTTCATTCCAGCTTACTTTAATAAATTCAACAACACCCATGTTAGTTACATCACCAAATAGGAGTTTTTCTTCTGAAGGTAGCGCCTGATATTCGTTGTCCTCAACCACTTTTTGCAACATAGGAGCTAATAGAATGCTTAAAATGAGCGCAACGGCAGCGAATGATAGATAGTACTTATATTGGTAGGACCTTTTCTTTCCAGTCGTTTTCGAGGTTCTTTTATCAAACATTACATTCATTTGATTGAATATTTTAGACTTTTCATCTTCTGAGATCGTTATTTTTTCTTGTATACCATCAAACTCTTTATCCCATTTGTCTAAATCGTCAAATTTTCTCATTGCGAAAAGCCCTCCTTTTCCAATTGCTCCTTTAAAGCTTTTAGACCCCTTAATAAAGTAGTCTTTACCTTACTTTCGCTCCATTCAAGAATATTGGCTGTTTCTTGAATCGAAAAATCCTTTATTTTTCTTAAAATAATGACATCTCGGTGTGCCCTTCTTAACTTATGGAGTGCACAGTATAGTTCTTTTTCTGTTTCATTTAATGTTGCAATTTTTTCAGGAGTGTTGATCTCAGATGCAATGTAGGGAGTCCGATTGAATAAGTACGCTATCGGTCTATCCTTTCTAATAAAGTCTATCGTTAGGTTTCTAGCAATTCGAAAAAGCCACCCCTTTGCACTCCCACCTTGAAATGACGTGTATTTGTCAAAAGCAAGTAAGAAGGTCTCTTGCATAAAGTCCTTTGCCCGTTCATGATCACCAATCATAAATAACACATACTGGTAAATGTCATTGCTATAGTCAAGGTACCATTGATTGACTTGCTCCTTAATAATTGAATTCTCCAAAAGGTTCCTTTCCTTTCTAAACGATATATTTTTACTTTATCAACGGTTGATAATGAAAAAAGTTACACTTTTAAAAAATTCCATAAACTATCAAAAAAGAGGAGATACTTAGTATTCTCCTCTTTTTCGTATAGATTAACTTAAAACTTCCTCAACCTCTTCTACCTAGGTAGGAAATTCCCAATCTTGGTGCAAACGAGTGCCACTACAGTAATAAAATAACAATTATGTCTTTCATTATTATATACTCTTACCTATATCCCACTTCTTTAAGGAGACTATTTCCAATTCATCCTCAGCAAAAAAGCAAATTCCAGTTGCTTGTTCACTCGGGTACACTCGCCCAGTCATCACCTGTTCACCTCCATTGATAAACACTTCAATAGATGACTTATCAATATAAATATGTAAGTGTAACTGACCATTTTTTAATACCGCAGGTGCTTTACGTATTCCTCTTGGACCAACTCCTGCTTTTTTTCGGTCAAACGTGAGGGTTTCTTCTCTCGCATGATAAACTAGTACTGTTTCTTGTTGTCTTTCTTCATCTACTCGAAGTTTTAATCCGAATTCAGCTGAAGTTTTCGCATCCACGACAACTTCTAACTCTATGCAATCTCCCGAAATACCTGGGAGCTTTGCTTCACCTTTCATCTTGATGTTGCGGTACTCTATAAACTCACCTCGTAGAGCCTTTAGCTCAGGTACTGGTTTAGAAATGACTTTTCCATTTGCTAGTGTTAACTCCCGTGGTAATGTCATCGCTCCAGCCCAATCAAACTCTCTTTCTGGCATGTCACTTTCCCACATGGCCATCCAAGATACCATCACACGACGTCCCTTAGCATCAAGGGTAGTTTGCGGTGCGTAAAAATCAAACCCATAATCAAGCATCGTAAATGGGCCATGTTCAAAAATTCCAGTTTCATAATTTAATGATCCAATTACATAACCAGATTGGTGTAAATTATGATAAAGATCCCCTTCAGGCTTAACACCTTGTGGCGACATCACGAGTATATCTTTGCCGTCCAAGTGGAAAAGATCTGGACATTCCCACATAAATCCGAAATTGCCTTCTCCTTTTGCAGCCATACTAAGAAAATCCCAATCAGTTAAATTAGTAGACCGATACAGAAGAATTTGACCAGCTTCTTCATTTGTCTTTGAACCCAAGACACAATAATAATATTCGCCATGTTTCCATACTTTCGGATCACGGATATGGTTAGGATTTACATTTCCTACAGGAACACCTGATATAACCGGATTTTGTTCCAGTTTTCTGAACCGAATTCCGTCCTCACTTACTGCCAAGCACTGCACTTGTTTAAGGTCTGTATCACGGTTTTCTCCAGTCCAAGTATTACCTGTATACATTAGATACAGTTTCCCATCTTTCTCAATCGCACTTCCTGAAAAACAACCGTCTTGGTCATAGTCCTCACTTGGCGCTAGAGCTATCGGTAAGTGCTCCCAATTAGCCAAATCTTTACTTTTTACATGTCCCCAATACATTGGACCCCACTCTGCCGAATACGGATGGTGCTGATAGAACAGATGATACTCACCATCATAGTAGACGAAGCCATTCGGATCATTAATCCAATTAGCTCGGGAAGCGACATGATAGTGTAATCTCCAGTGGTTTTCTGCTACTTGCTTCTTTAATACTTCTATATTTTTATTTGCTTTATCTATTAGTTCTTGATGTAACATCATTCACTCACCTCTATATTTTGTTATCACTTTACTTAATTTACCGAAATTTGAAATAAAAACCTGTGTGCCTTTCCTTAGAAGTAACTATAGGTCTTATTCTGAACAAAAACGAATGTACTAAAACAATGTTTTCACTTATATAGTTCTAATAGGCTTGTTTATTCCAAGAAATCGGAGGTTACCAATTGTTTTATAAAGTGTTTCCAGGATTAAAGCAGCTTATCTATTACCAATCTTCTAATCTTAAAGGAGATCTTAGTGCTGCCATCATTGTCTCAATATTATTTATACCACAGAGTATGGCGTACGCTGTCATCGCAGGTGTGCCAATTGTCATGGGATTATATGCAGCAACGATCCCGCTGATTATCTATGCATTATTTGGAAGTTCAAACTATTTGTCTGTTGGTCCAATCTCAATTGTTTCGCTACTAGCATTTTCCGGTGTTTCAAGCATAGCCAAGCCTAACACCAATACCTTTTTAGAGCTAATAATTGTGCTAGCGTTTATTATAGGTTTTCTACAACTAACTATGGGATTAATGAAAACAGGGAAAATCTTCGACTATATTTCCCCACTAGTAGTGCAAGGGTTTACATCAGCTGTAGCCATAATTATTGCACTTAATCAAATAAAGTCACTCATGGGAGTATCGCTTCCTAAGTACGAGAACTTACTCATTTATAGTAGCAATATTTATCACAAGCTGCCTGACATTAATTTTTTCACATTGAGCATCGGAATAGGAAGCTTCCTATTCTTACTCTTATTAAAAAGAATTCCCAAAATAACCTTTTTAGGCCCTTTATTTTTGGTGGTCGCTTCAACTCTACTAGTTAGATTTTTTGACTTACACTTAAAGGGAGTTGCTACAATTGGTTCTATTCCCAAGGGGCTACCACAATTCTCAGTAAACCTTCCAACTCTAGAGATCTTTCAGCTATTATTTCCGATAGCTTTTATGATAGCAATTATTTCTTTTCTCGAGTCCTATGCGGTTGTTAAGACTCTAGCAAGTAAAAAGAAAGAAAAGATTAATAGCAATCAGGAGTTAGTAGGCCTAGGGTTAGCCAATATCTCAAGTTCATTCATTGGTGCAATACCAGTCGGAGGAGCACTTTCAAGAACAGCAGTTAACTACAATTCAGGGGCGAAAAGTAACCTTTCGTTACTACTAACTGCTATTTTAGTATTAATAAGCTTACAATTTTTGACGCCACTTTTTTATTATTTACCAATGGCTGCTTTAGCCTCGATTATTATTATTGCCGTTTCCCATCTTATAAACTTAAGAGAGATGGTAGACTTAATCAAGGCACGTTCTAAAGCAACAATCCTATTCTTTATTACGTTTTTCTCCACCTTAATGATCGATATTTTTTATGGATTGGTAATCGGCATTCTGTTATCTATGCTAATGTTTATCCAAAAAATTCGTATCATATAAAAAATGGACACTCATCCTAATTCGGTGAGTGTCCACTTCATTATATTTTATAGCTTACTTTCTTAATTTTCCTTGATACATACTTAAAACTTTTCTCGTCCCCGTTTTTTTCGAATACCCAAAGAGCTTCGCGATAAAGTCTCAACATTTCCTCTGAGAATTTCCCATCCAATTTAAACTTTACCTGTCCTTTTAAGTAATATAAATACCCGAGCATAAACAACGATTGATCTTTGTTACACGTCAAAATTCCTTGCTCACATAGTGTATATGCTTTCTTAAAAGCCTTCATCAAGCTAGCATTTCTAGCAGCATTATAATAGATATTTATAAAAATAACATTGTTTGTTAAAGCTGGAGATTTTTTAGCGTATTCAATAATTTTCGAATAGAGCTCATCGGCTTCAACGTATCTTCCTTGCTCGTTAAACAAGATCGCCTTTGAAATCAAAATTTCAATTTCTCGTACTGAATAGTTTTTTGCACTTGTCTTTGATAGTGAAAGAGCTTGATCATACAGTTTTTCCGCTGTTTCTTTATCATTTTTAAGATAATTGACGCAGATAGCTTCTCTCCATAAAATGTATTGTTTTAAGTGCTTAACGTTAGTAAACTGAGGATTATTTTTTTCGATTTTCACTATATCATAAGCCTCACTGTAACATCTTTTACGAATAAGTTCATTTATTTGGTTGCAGGTTTCCTGTACATAGTTGTAGGTCGGTGTCTTTGTATCATCTTGAAAAAAGTAATCGATTGTTACCCCTAAGCGCTCACTAATTTCGTATAGAAGCTGCGCCGATATATAAACATTTTCATTTTTTTCTATCGTACTTATCATGGCTTGAGAACATATACCTTCAGAAAGTTCTTCCTGAGTCATTTTCCAATATTTTCTTAAATCTTTAACTTTCTTGCCAATATCATTCATAGTAGACCTCCGAAAAAATCGTATACTTCAATTTTATCAATATATTTATAAAAATAGTGAAAAAGAAGAGAAAATTCTTTGAAAGTCCTCTTTTTTCACCAAATTTCCCGTATTTTCGAGGAATTTATGATGATGTAATCTCAAGTATGATAGGTGTAACTACTACCATTCGAAGAGGACTATAATATATGAAAAAAAAGATTTCTTACCATATTATTAGTAACTGGTATAGCTTAGATACCAGTCAACCTGAACCTAAAAAAAGAAGAACAAAACCTAGATCAATTGACTCATTAAAATATAAGAAACGTTCCATGATAGTCTTTGGAATAAATAATTTTCCGAAACAATAGCGATCAACCTATAATCAGTTGATCGCTTACTTTAGTTTTTCTTATCAGCAGGAAACACTAACCCCATTTGTTTTCTAGCGTCCTCCATGATTAATGCTGTTAGGTAAGAGTTTTCGTAGGAATTCATTTCTGACTCTCTCCTATTGTTATTAATTAAATAGATGAATTCTTTTACCTCATAGTACATTGAGTTGCTTACTTGTTCTTTCGAAAACACTTCACTACTACCATCACGATATCTGATTTCCACATGTTCCGGAACGTTTAGTTTATCGATAATCATTGTCCCATTCTCACCTTGTATCTCTGATGGAAGGTATGAGTTTGTAATTTTTGAATGAAAGATAACTGTTTCCATTTGATCATAGCTTAATAGTAGACTGCCTTCTCCATCCACTCCAGAAGATAGCAAATACCCATTAGCTTTTACTTGATTTGGTTTGCCAAACAATATAACAGAAGGGTAAATACAGTAAATTCCGATGTCCATAAGTGAACCGTTAGAAAAAGTCGGATCAAAGGCATTTAGTAAGGTGCCATTTTTAAAAGCATCATAGCGAGACGAATATTGGCAATACGAAGCGACAAATCGACGTACTGGCCCAAGTTTGTGCAAGTGATCTTTAATAACTTGAAAACTCGGAACAAAGCTGGATTTAACAGCTTCCATTAGTAGCACATTGTTCTGCTTTGCCGTTTCAATCATGAATTGAACCTCACTTGAATTTGACGCCATCGGTTTCTCCACAAGGACATGTTTGCCATAATTCATGAACAGACAGGCTTGTTCTGCATGCAACGAGTTAGGGCTTGCTATGTAGATCGCATCAAGTTGATCGCTACTGGCCATTTCCTCAAGTGATGTAAACGTGTGCTTCAATTGATATTTACTGGCAAATTGTTCTCCTTTTTCACTTGTTCTTGAATAGACTGCTGTTAATTCAAATCCCTCAACGAGACTTGCTGCCTCAATAAACTGCTCTGTAATCCAGTTGGTTCCTACTAGGCCAAAACGTACCATGATTTTCACCTCATTAGATAAAAATCTCCTACGATGGATGGTAGGAGACTTTTACTTATAGTATATTACTTTTTAAGTAATTCTCAACTTCGTCAGCAGTACTCAACTGTAAAAGTTGTTCAATAACTGCTTCAATTTCCTGTTTGGAGAGCTTCGAGATTTGACTTCTGGCTGGTAAAATTGAGCTAGCACTCATACTGAACTCATCCAACCCTAACCCTAATAAAATCGGTATTGCGATTGGGTCACCAGCCATTTCTCCGCACATTCCAACCCATTTTCCTTCTTTATGTGCTGCATTAATGACTAATTTCACTAGGCGTAAAATAGCGGGGTGATATGGTTGATATAGATAAGAAACCTGTTCGTTCATGCGATCAGCAGCCATTGTATACTGTATTAAATCATTCGTACCAATACTGAAGAAATCAACCTCTTTTGCAAAAATATCTGCAGACACTGCTGTGGAAGGAATTTCGACCATGATACCAATCTCGATATCATCAGATACTTTGGTACCTTCGCTTGTAAGCTTTTCTTTTTCATCTGCTAAAATTGCTTTCGCTTGACGATACTCCTCTAATGTTGCAATCATTGGGAACATAATTTTAAGATTTCCAAAGGCACTAGCACGTAGCAACGCACGAAGTTGCGGACGGAAGATATCTTCTCTTTCTAAACAAAGTCGAATTGCACGAAACCCTAAAAATGGGTTAAGTTCTTTCGGTAACTGTAAATATGGTAGTTCTTTATCGCCGCCGATATCAAGGGTACGAATAACTACTGGCTTGCCTTCCATTCCCTCAACAACCGCTTTGTAAGCTTCAAATTGCTCATCTTCTGTTGGCAATTGATCTCTTCCCATATACAAGAACTCTGTACGATAAAGACCGATACCTTCAGCCCCATTTTTGGTGACTCCCTCTAAATCATTTGGAGTACCAATATTCGCAGCTAGTTCGACATGTTGTCCATCTTTTGATACCGTTGCTTCTTTGACAAGTTTCTCCCATTCAGCTTTTTGCGCTTCGTGTGCATCTCGTTTTTCTCGGTACGTAGTTATCTCTTCCTCAGTTGGATTAATGATAACATCCCCACCGATCCCATCCACAATCACCATCATACCAGCATCAACTTTGCTTGTGATATCTTTAGTTCCAACAACTGACGG
The DNA here is from genome assembly GCF_004116265.1 of Anaerobacillus alkaliphilus. Classification (NCBI taxonomy): domain Bacteria; kingdom Bacillati; phylum Bacillota; class Bacilli; order Caryophanales; family Bacillaceae; genus Anaerobacillus; species Anaerobacillus alkaliphilus. Next base: position 67,080 of record NZ_QOUX01000023.1, read on the forward strand.
GATTTCAAGTGATCGAGCCATAATTGCTGAATGTGAGGTTCTACCACCGATATCAGTGGCAAAACCTTTTACAAATTGGCGGTTTAACTGCGCTGTATCTGAGGGGGTTAAATCCTCAGCAATGATGATAACTTCCTCGTTAATGCTTGTTAGGGAAACCGTAGTTACCCCTAATAAGTGATTAAGCACTCGTTTTGTTACATCACGAATATCAGCTGCACGTTCACGCATATACTCATTATCCATACTTTCAAACATTGAAATGAACATTTGAGCAACTTCGTCCAAAGCAAAATCAGCGTTGACGTTTTCGTTTTTGATTTTATCTTTCACCACATCAATGAGCTCAGGATCACTTAGGACTAATAAATGTGCTGAAAAAATCGCAGCTTTATCTTCACCTAAATCAACTAAAGCTTTATCACGGATTACCTCAAGCTCTTCTTTTGATGTTGCTAGCGCTTGATTAAATCTCTCCACTTCTTGTTCAGCGGAAGTAACTTGCTTCTTTTCAATGGATAATTCCACATGTTCCAATTTAAAAGCCTTGGCAATAGCAATTCCAGAGGAAGCCCCAATCCCTTTAATAGCAATTGACATTATTCACCTAACCCGCCTTTAATCACTTCTGCAAGACTAGCTAAAGCTGCTTCTTCATCAGCACCATCTGCTTTAATCGTAATTTGGGCACCTTGACCAACACCTAGTGACATAACCCCCATTATGGACTTTAGATTTACTGACTTTTCCTTATATACTAAAGAAATTTCTGAGCTAAATTGACTTGCTTTATTCACTAAAAGTGTTGCTGGTCTTGCATGAATTCCAGTTGCATCTGTAATTGTAAATGTTTGTTCTACCATGATAAATTCCTCCTAGATGTATGTTTTATATTCTTTTTTTAGCATTTCCTCTATTGCAAATGCTACACCATAAACTGTGTTTGTTTTTGTAATAGGCTGTTTTCGCAAAGTTTGTTGCTTTCGTAAAAATCCCAAAAGCCGGATTTTTACACAAATTACTATGAATTCACCACTAATTTAGTAAGGAATGCTCTTTTCTCACATAATTTATTGGCTGATATCTTCATCTAGGGTATTTTTTCGATAATTTTAGGATAGAAAAGCCACAATGTATACGAAAAGAGCCTTGTAATAAAATCAGCTGTTTCTTTTATTTCTGCTTCCTCCTATTGCAACTCCAACCCCAGCAAGGATTAGGCGTTTCGCAACATTTAATCAAATAAGGACATTTAATTCCAACCGAAGGAATGCACACGAGCAAACTGAAAATATTTCCCTTACTCAACAACAAATGTAAATCATAATTCCAGCGCTTTCTTTATTCCTTTGGCATTTTCATAACTAACTTCACCACCTTCATTGTGATTTAATAACTAACATTAGATTTTTTAGGGAATTTTAAATGTAGGTTAACCTGCACATTTACTGCTTTCCGCTTGCAAAAGAGGATAAATATCTACAAGGAAGGGAGAATAATAGCTCGAATTTAATAGAATAGTAAACTATTAAGTCGTTTTTCTTGACAGTCAAATCACGACTATATAATAATATATATTGAATTAGAATTATTATAGAAAGCAAGTTTTTTGTCTATACTATAATAGAATTCTTAAAAACTATATCTTAGGAGGAAAAATAATTATGTCTTTAATCGGAAAAGAAGTATTACCATTCTCAGCAAAAGCTTTTAAAAACGGTGAGTTCATTGATGTAACTGAACAAAGCCTAAAAGGTCAATGGAGCATTTTCTGTTTCTATCCAGCTGACTTCACATTTGTTTGCCCTACAGAACTTGAAGATTTACAAAACGAGTATGCTACACTTCAAGAGCTTGGAGTTGAGGTTTATTCAGTTTCTACTGATACTCATTTCACACATAAAGGTTGGCATGACAGCTCACCAACAATCGGTAAAATTACATACGGAATGATTGGTGACCCATCTCAAAAAATTTCTCGTAACTTCGAAGTTTTAAACGAAGAAAGTGGTCTAGCTGATCGTGGTACTTTCATCATTGATCCAGATGGTGTTATCCAAACTGTTGAAATTAATGCTGGTGGTATTGGTCGTGACGCTAGTATTCTAGTGAGCAAAGTTAAGGCAGCACAATATGTTCGTAACAATCCAGGTGAAGTTTGCCCAGCTAAATGGCAAGAAGGTTCTGAAACATTAAAACCAAGCTTAGATCTAGTAGGAAAGATTTAAGGAGCAAATTTCATGATCTTAGAATCTGATATTAAAGCGCAATTAAATCAATACCTTCAACTCTTGGAAGGTGATATCGTCCTTAAAGTGAGCGCTGGATCTGATGAGACTTCTACTAAAATGGTCGCACTTGTCGATGAGATTGCTTCTATGTCACCTAGAATTTCAGTTGAACATACTGAGTTATATCGTACACCTAGCTTTAGTGTAAATCGAGTCGGGGAAGATACTGGCGTTGTCTTTGCAGGTATACCTTTAGGTCACGAATTCACTTCCTTAGTGTTAGCTTTGTTGCAAGTTAGTGGACGAGCTCCAAAGGTTGATCAAAAAATCATTGACCAAGTGAAAAACATTAAGGGTGAATATGACTTTGAAACGTATGTTAGTTTAAGTTGTCACAACTGCCCTGATGTTGTCCAAGCTTTAAACATGATGAGTGTTCTTAACCCTGGCATTACGCACACAATGATTGACGGAGCAGCGTTCAAGCATGAAGTTGAAGCTAGAAATGTTATGAACGTCCCTTCGATTTTCGTTAATGGCGAATTCTTTGGTGGCGGTCGTATGACGATTGAAGAAATCCTTGCTAAATTGGGTAGCGGTCCAGATGCATCTGAGTTTGCTGATAAAGAACCTTTTGATGTTCTTGTTGTGGGTGGAGGTCCAGCTGGTTCAAGTGCAGCAATTTATGCTGCGCGTAAAGGAATCCGTACTGGAATTGTTGCCGAACGCTTTGGTGGACAAGTCCTCGACACAATGAGCATTGAAAACTTTATTAGCATGAAATATACAGAAGGACCAAAGCTTGTTGCTAGTCTTGAAGAGCATGTCAAAGAGTACAATATTGATGTGATGAACCTACAGCGTGCAAAACGCATAGAGAAGAAAGACCTTTTCGAGCTTGAACTTGAAAATGGTGCGGTTCTAAAAAGTAAAAGTGTCATCATTTCAACTGGTGCCCGCTGGCGTAATGTTGGCGTTCCTGGTGAACAAGAGTTCAAAAACAAAGGTGTAGCTTACTGCCCTCACTGTGATGGACCATTGTTCGAAGGAAAAGACGTAGCAGTTATTGGTGGTGGTAACTCAGGTGTTGAAGCAGCCATTGACCTAGCTGGTATTGTTAATCATGTAACAGTTCTTGAGTTCATGCCAGAGCTTAAAGCTGATGATGTACTTCAAAAACGTCTATACAGCCTTCCTAACGTATCGGTTCTAAAGAACGTTCAAACAAAAGAAATTACAGGTACTGACAAAGTAAACGGTATTTCTTACATTGATCGCGATACTGAAAAAGTTCATCATATTGAGCTACAAGGTGTGTTTGTTCAAATCGGACTTGTACCAAATACGGATTGGTTAGGCGAAACGGTTGAGCGTACTCGCTTCGGAGAGATTGTTGTAGACAAGCATGGTGCGACAAACGTTCCTGGATTATTTGCTGCAGGAGATTGTACAAACAGTCCATATAAACAAATTATTATTTCAATGGGATCAGGTGCAAACGCCGCATTAGGTGCTTTTGATTATCTGATTAGGAATTAAAGTAGTAGTCTGAGCCGCTTTACTGATGAGTAAAGCGGCTTTTCTGTTTTGATATTTGATAACATGCTGTGCGGTCTGAGAAGCCGCTATTTTCATATTTTTCGCTGATTTTAGACTTTCGCGGTCACAGTGACCCTTATCCTACTAAAAAACCCCACTTCCTCACGGTTTTCTGGCAAATAGCGTCTCCTGTGTCCGCGAAAATGGAAATATGCTTTTTTTTTTGAAAATAGCGACCTGTGAGTCCGCAAAGGGGTAGCGTCTACAATCATAGTAGTAAAAAAACTTCACTTTCCTCTAATAACTCTCCAGTATTAACAAATCCAAGTGACTCATAGAATTGTAAGCCGTATAATTGTCAGGTTCCGTAGATAGGCCAATATACTGAAAGTCATCATTCTTTTTAAGCATCTCTATAACCTGGCACATTGCCTCTTTCCCGTGACCTTTTCTTTGCTAAAATACTTAGGAATCCAACACTTCCTCTCTTCAATCTCCTTTGGATAAGTCCTCCTACCGTAAAAAACATGCTGAAATTTCCAGCATGTTTCCCTCTCTATTTAACTGCTTCAAGGATATATTTGTTTAAAATTGATTTTAAATATTCCTGTCTTCCTGACTTATTACTGATTTCGCCCAGACCCAATGCATGTTTTTCTAATGCGTGGAAATTAGCTTTTCCTTCTACGATCTCAAGACCAATACCACTTGTGAAACTGCTGTAACGATCTGCAATAAAGTCTTCTAATACTTTATCTTCAAGTAAACGTTGCGCTATTTTTGTACCGATCGCAAAGGCATCCATTCCAGCAATATGAGCATGGAATAAATCTTCTGGATCAAATGAACCACGACGTACTTTTGCGTCAAAGTTTAATCCACCAGTTCCTAATCCATCGTTTTTGATGATTTCATACATTGCTAATGTTGTTGAATAAAGGTCAGTTGGGAATTCATCTGTATCCCAGCCTAGTAATGGATCACCTTGGTTTGCGTCAACAGAACCTAACATGCCGTTGATACGAGCCACATGTAATTCGTGCTCGAACGTATGACCAGCTAATGTTGCATGGTTTGCTTCGATGTTAAATTTAAATACATCTTGTAAACCGTATTGTTGTAAGAATGCCATGCCAGTTGCTACATCGAAGTCATATTGATGCTTCGTTGGCTCTTTTGGTTTTGGCTCAATTAGGAATTGTGCATCAAAGCCGATTTCGTTCGCATAGTCTTTTGCCATGTGGAAAAAACGAGCTAAGTTGTCTAATTCAAGCTTCATGTTTGTATTAAGTAATGTTTCGTATCCTTCACGACCACCCCAGAATACATAGTTTTCAGAACCTAATTCTTTACCAACCTCTAAGCCCTTTTTAACTTTTGCTGCAGCATAAGCATATACATCTGCGTTTGGAGCAGTAGCAGCACCGTGTAACCAACGTGGGTGAGAGAACATGTTTGCTGTATTCCATAATAATTTTGTTTTGCTTGTTTTCATGTAGTCTTTAATCATAGCAACGATGGTATCAATGTTTTTAAACGTCTCACTTAATGATTCTGTTTCTGGTGAGATATCATAGTCATGAAAACAGAAGAAAGGTACATCTAGTTTTTCGAAGAATTCAAACGAAGCTTCCACACGAGCTTTCGCTAAGTCAACTCCAGAAAAGTTATTGTACGGACGAACCATTGTTGCTTGTCCAAATGGATCTGTTCCTTCTCCGGTAAACGTATGCCAGTAGGAAACGGCGAAGCGCATAAATTCTTCCATTCTCCTACCGTTGATCATTTCCTCCGGATTATAATACTTAAATGCAAAAGGATTTGTAGAGTTTGCGCCTTCATAAGTTACTTTGCTGATATTATTAAAATAGGCCATATCTTTTTTCCTCCAAAATTAGCTTAACGATTTTTTAAATAAGCTTCGATAATATCCTTTACATGTTGTTCATTCTCAGTTTTGATCACGTAATGATCTCCATCTAAAGTAGTCGAGACATTCTCCACACCTTGTACCTTCAAGAAATCAACAACATCATCAATTTCTTCAGATTGTGTTAATACTAGCTTTTTCCCAATATATTCATCGTTGACATAAATATCATACGCTTCGTGGGCATTTTTTAATTCAAGCGAATCATGATTATAAATCCCTAATGGCGGAAAAGCATTTTGGTTGTATGTTTCCACTATAAACACTCCTATCGACTTAAATTACTTCCATTCATGATAGTATTGAACAGCAGATCCGTGCCAATAATAGTAAAAATTCCCTTTTAAGGAGGCTTACAAAAGTATGGTGAACTCCTTCTTTTACAGGATTTGCGAATGGATCATGCGATTTGCTCTTCTAAATTTTTTATGGATTAGCTTTACACTACTTGGATTTATCGTGCTTGGATTTTTTCCTGCTACAGTAGCCATGTTTACGGTTGTTCGAAAATGGATTATGAAGCAAAGTGATATTGCAATTTGGAAAACGTTTTTTACTAGCTATAAAAGTGAATGGCTTAGAAGCAACCTATTCGGGATTATCATCCTAGGATTAGGTGGAATTATTTATCTTGAATTCACTGTTATAAAAGATACAAACGACCTCCTATTACAAGTAAGTAAATATCCATTATTCCTGTTATTTCTACTCTTTTGTGTACTATTATTGTATGGGTTCCCAACATATGTTCATTATCGAGTACGGCTATATCAGGTGTTTAAAAACTCGTTACTCGTTAGCTTAATTAATCCCTTTTTTACAATTGTCATGGTCTTAGGCTTAGCTCTCATTTACTTACTAGTAAAAATTCTGCCACCTTTGCTACTTTTTTTTGGTGGAAGCGCAAGTGCCTACTTTATAATGTGGTGTTGCTACCAAGCATTTTTAAATGTTCAAGCAAGGAAAGATAAACTAAGTACATCTGTGGATAATTAAACCTTCAACACGAAGGTTTAATTTATTCTTATCCTTTTACAGCCCCTGCAGCAATTCCTTCGACAATCTTGTTGCTTAGGATAAAAAACGCAATAAGAATTGGTAAGATACTGATGACAAGTGTAGCCCCAATTGCTCCCCAATCTGTAGCGTACTGCCCAATAAAGCTTTGGATCCCGACAGTTAACGTGCGGTAATGGTCGGATCTAATAAACGTGTTAATAAACACAAATTCATTCCAATTATAGATCATGTTGATAATACCAGTTGTGGATATAACCGGCATTGTCATAGGTAAAGTTATTTGAAAGAAGATACGATGAATTGAACATCCATCGATTACCGCAGCTTCCTCAACCTCACGTGGCAATGTGTAGTAAAATCCTAAGAGTATCATGATTGTTAATGGTAAATTAAATGCTGTGTAAGTCAGTATAATCGCTAACGGGTTATCAATTAAATTGATGCTTAAGAAAAAGCTAAAGAGCGGGATTAGTGTTGAATGAACTGGGATCATTAAACCAATCATAAATAACCCCAAAACCAGTTTATTTAACTTCCAAACCATTCTCGTTATGGCAAAAGTAACTAGGCTAGCGAGAATGACAGTTAGTACAACTGATACGATCGTGATCCACACACTATTAAAGAAATATAAACCAATATTTCCTTGAGTCCATGCATTCACATAATTCTCCCATCTTGGCTCAGCCGGCAGTGCAAATGGAGATGCGTTAAAAACTTCTCGATTACTCTTTAATGAGAAAAGGACTAACCAAATGAGTGGATATACTTGAAACACGGCTATGATACCTAATACTAGGTATAATAGCGCATACCCTATTTTCCCACTAACATTACTGGGGTTATGCGTTTTTTCCATAGCTACCTCCCCTAATATTGGATTTCATCTTTCGTACTCGTTAGTTTTCGAATTAACCAGGTTCCTAGTAAACAAAACAGTAATAAATAGAAACCGACGGCGCTACCGTAGCCGAAATTGTACATAGTAAACGCATTTTTGTACATATACGATGCAATAACTTCACTTGCACCTGCAGGGCCACCACCGGTCATGATCCAAATTAAGTCAAAGTATTTTAACGATCCGATGATTGCCAAGATGATTGTAACTTTGAACACTCCTGAAATGAGCGGAAGCTTTATTCTATAAGCGATTTGTACTGGCGTAGCTCCATCAATTCGTGCAGCCTCAATAATTGACTCCGGGATATTTTTAAGTGCAGCGTAGTAGATAAGGATATAAAACCCTGCATATTGCCAGATAATCGCAATAAAAATTGCTATTAGTACTAAATTTCGATCCGCTAACCAAGCAGGTGGATTATTGACACCAATGGCAATAAGGATACTATTTAACAGACCATTTGTCGGATGGTATATTTTCAACCATAGCTGTGCGATCGCAACTGAAGATAATAACATTGGAATTAAGTATATCTTTCGTAGAAAGTTTGCACCTTTAATTTTTGTCGCAAGTATTAGTGAAATTGTTAGGTATCCCAACAAACTTACTGTTGAAAATATCGCTAATAGTAGGGAATGATAGGAGCTTCTCCAAAACTGATTATCACTTAAAAGCCTAATGTAATTATCTAACCCAATAAATGTCATATCTCCAATTCCGTCCCATTTCATTAACCCATAGTAACCTGTAAGCACGATTGGAATATAAATTAATACCAATATTAATAGAAGTGCTGGGAGAATATACAAGGAAATAATGAATTTATTCGACATTACTCTATTCATTTTTATCCCCCTTTTCTAATTGAAATATCTTGATTGAGCATTAAGATAAAAAAGGGCATATCCTTTTTTCTAGCTATGCCCTTTTTTCAAACCACCATTTTTATTGCTCAGCAGCAAGAGCCTCTTCATGCCTTCTTGCAAATTCTTCAGGTGTAATATCTCCACCGTAAAGCGATTGGATTAAGTCTAAATGAGTTTGCGCCACTGCTGCACTCATTTGAACATCAGCATACAGAGTAATGTTACTTGCATTGGCTAATTCCTCCAAAACCTCAATATACATATCAGGTAGATCTAATTCGCCAGTTTCAACTCTAGTTGCCGGAATAACACCAGCATCAGTAACTGCTCTCTCTCCCCATCTTTCAACAAAGAACCGAACAAATTCTTTCGACTGCTCTTTCACCTGTGAGTTTTCTGAGACAAATAAACCAACTCCTGGCCCACCAACAAAGCTGTCGATATCACCTGCGCCACCTTCAACAACTGGGAATTTAAAGAAGCCAATTGACTCTCTAAATTCTTGAGGAACATCTTCATTCGTTGTGTAGTTAGGTAATTCCCAAGTTCCCATTAAGTACATTGCAGCTTGCTCGTTCATAAAAGGACCTTTTGCTTCTTCATTACCAATTCCATTAAATCCTCTGACAAATGCATTCATATCAACCAGGTTTTGAATTTCTTCAGCAGCTTGAATTAAAGCTGGGTCTTCAAATGTACCAGTACGATTGATAGCGTTAGTCAGTGTCTCAGGACCACCAAATCGATCCGCTAAATACATATACCACATAGAGCCTGTCCAAGGTTCTCTATTACCAACAGTGATTGGAATGACTCCATTAGCCTGAAGAGTTTGAACCACATTTTTAAATTCCTCATACGTCTCTGGTACATCTAAGTCATACTCAGCAAAAATGTTTTTGTTGTAGTAGATAGGTGCAATGTTTAACTCAAGTGGTAATCCATATGTCGTATCATTGGCAGCGAATGCTTCTGTCGTACCTGGGATAAACGACTCCCCTAAACCACCTTCCAAAATATCATCAAGTGGTGTAAACATATTCCCTTGAATAAATGGTGTCATATAGCCCGCTGCCCAAGTTAACCCAACATCTGGAAGTTGCCTAGACGAAGCCAATACCGTCATTGTTTCTTTGTATTGATCATTAGATAGTACATCAACATTAATATTTACACCTGGATTGTTCTCCTCGTACTCACTAATGATTGATTCCACAATCCTATTATGTTGGGCAGAACTTCCTGCTGGCCATAAGTGCATGAAATTGATTGTAACTTCATCAGCTCCAGTGGTAGTACCGCCACCTCCCTCCGGTTGAGCTGGACTTCCGCATCCAACAAGACCAAGTAAAATTGCTAAAAATACAAGCAACGAAGATTTCATTTTCCTCACTAAAATAACCTCCTAATTATTTTTAATAGACATTTACCCAAGATCAGTAATCCAAGGAATATTCATCAAGAGTTATTTTCCGCAAAAGGTACATTATTATTCCAGATTATCTAAAGTCTGATGAAAGAGATTAGTGGCTAAAACGGAGAAATTAAATTGCCAATTATTAAACATTTAGTTTCGACAGTACAATCTATAGTTTTTGTAGTTAATTACTTTAGTTCAGAAGCTATGATTAGAGTTATATGGAAGGAGGATAAGCCGATTTTAATATCAATATTAATTTGTAAGCGCTTTACCTTTTAGTACAAAAAATAATTTTGGGGGAATGCTGAAAATGCGTATGAAGTTTAAAAAATTTGTTTCCTTATTTCTTATCGTTCTTTTATTACTCCCTTCAGGTTTAGTTCCGCCAGCTACAGCAGCTGCCGAACAAACAGAGACGGAAACTGTTTATCATGAGAATTTTGAAAGCGGTTTAGGAAAAGCAACACAATCAGGTGGTGCTAGTCTGACACACGTAACAGATAAAAATTTTGATGGAAATTCAAACGGAAAAGCTTTATATGTAAGTAATAGAAATAACGACTACGATGCAGCAGACTTTAGTTTTACTGACATTGGGCTAGAGAACGGTAAAACATATACTGTCACTGTAAAAGGGTTTGTTGACAGTGACGTAACGATACCAGCAGGGGCACAAGCTGTTCTTTCTACAGTTGATAGCTATACGTGGTTATCAAACGTCAATTATGTAGCAGGCCAAGCATTTACATTAACAAGAGAATTTACTGTTGATACTAGTAGAAACTCAAAACTTCGCCTTCAATCAAATGGGGACGGAAAAACGGTTCCTTTTTATATTGGTGAAATAATCATTACTGCTAAAAAAGAAACACCAGTTGAAAAAGTAGTTTACAAGGAAACTTTTACTGATGGTGAAGGCTTTGCAACTCGTTCTGGAAGTGCTACCCTGACTCCTGTAACAGGTAAAGTTTTTGAAGGCAATCCTGACGGAGCTGCATTACATGTAACTAATCGAAACAATGACTACGATGCAGTTGATTTTAGTTTCGAAAATATTGGCTTGAAAAATGGAAAAGCATATACGGTAACTGTTAAAGGATTTGTTGATAATGACGTAACTGTACCATCAGGGGCACAAGCTGTTCTTTCTACAGTTGATAGCTATACTTGGTTATCAAATGTCAATTATGTAGCAGGCCAAGCATTTACACTGTCAAAGGAATTTACGGTTGACACTAGTAAAGACTCTAAACTTAGAGTTCAATCTAACGGCGACGGTAAGACAGTCCCGTTTTACATCGGCGAAATTATCATCACTGAAAAAGTAACTTCTGGTGGTGGCGAACAACCGCCAGCTCCTCCTAGAGAACCTGCTTTAGAATTCACAACGATTGATTTCGAAGATGGAACAACAGGCGGATTTGTAGCTAGAGGCGGTAATGAAATACTGACAATTACCAATGAAGCTAACCATACTGAGGGAGGCTCTAAATCGTTAAAAGTTGAAGGTCGTACTCAAAATTGGAATGGTCCTTCACTACGAGTTGAGGAGTATATTGACTTAGGTCATGAATATCATGTATCGGCAATGGTTAAATTGATTTCTCCATCGAGTTCACAGCTTCAATTATCTACTCAAGTTGGAAGTGGTGACACAGCTAGTTACAACAACATTCAAGGAAAAACAATCAATGCTGCAGACGGTTGGGTTCTGCTTGAAGGAACTTTCCGTTATAACAGTGTTGGTGGTGAATTTGTATCGATTTATGTTGAAAGTTCAAATAATTCTACTGCATCTTTCTATATTGACGATGTAACCTTTAAACCAACTGGGTCAGGGACTGTTGATATTCAGAGAGATTTAACTCCAATCAAAGACGTGTATAAAAATTATTTCATGATTGGAAATGCAGTTTCATTTTCAGAATTTGAAGGTCTCAGATTTGATCTATTGGAAATGCATCATAACCTTGTTTCAGCTGAAAATGCAATGAAACCTGGTTATGCTTATAACAACAATAGAGAATTTGATTTCACTGCTCAGAATTCACTTGTAGAAAGAGCTTTAGAAGCTGGATTTGATGTTCACGGTCACGTACTTGTATGGCATCAACAAACACCGGAATGGTTATTCCAAGATGCAACTGGAACAGCTTTAAGTCGTGAAGTTGCAATTGAAAATATGAATAGACATATTGAAGCTACTATTCTTAATTTTGGTGATGACGTAATTTCATGGGATGTTGTTAACGAAGCAATTGTTGTCAACGGCAACTCAAATCTAGCAAACTGGAAACAACATTTACGTCAATCTGGTTGGTTACGTGCAATTGGCGATGACTATGTAGATTTAGCTTTCCGCAAAGCAAAAGAGGTCATTAATGCTAACGATCTTGATATCAAACTTTATTATAATGACTACAACGATCATTTTGAGAATAAGTCGACAGTTATGTATCATATGGTTAAGGAATTAAACGAGGCATATGCAAAGGAAAATAATGGTGAACTTCTAATCGACGGTATCGGTATGCAAGCGCATTATCATTTACACGAAAGAAATACTGCCGAGAGAGTAGAGCAATCATTAACAAGATTTCTAAGTATTCCAGGAATTGAAGTTGGAATAACTGAGCTTGATATCACTGCAGGAGCAAATGGCGTGCTTACTGAAGCAGAAGAGAAAGCACAAGCATACTTGTTTGCTCAATTATTTAAGTTATACAAAGAACACCATGAGCGTATCTCCCGTGTAACATTATGGGGATTAAATGATGCTACGAGCTGGAGAGCCGATCGTAATCCGTTAGTGTTTGATCGAAACTTACAAGCAAAAGAAGCATATTATGCGATCATCGATCCAGAGGGTTATATTGCAAAATATGAAGCACCTGCAGAAGACGAAAATACAGCTAGACAAGGAAAAGCTGTCTTTGGCACCCCTGTAATTGATGGTACAATTGATGATGTTTGGAAAAATGCTCCAAAACTTCCTATCAACCGTTACCAAGCCGCTTGGGAAGGTGCAACTGGTGTAGGAAGAGTTATGTGGGATAACGATAACTTGTATGTTTTAATTGAAGTTAACGACTCAGAGCTTGATAAAACGGCAGCTGCTGCTCATGAACAAGACTCAATAGAAGTATTCCTAGACCAACTCAATACTAAAGCAACATCTTACGGAGTTGGACATGGACAATATAGAGTCAACTTTGCAAACGAAACTAGTTTTAATCCAGGAAGCATTTCAGCTGGGTTTGAATCAGTTACTCATGTACATCCATCAGGTAATGGGTACACTGTTGAATTAAAAATCCCATTGACTGAGGTAACTCCAGAAGAAAATGCTGTGATTGGCTTTGATCTTCAAGTTAATGACGCTAAAAATGGAGCTCGTCAAAGTGTTGCAACTTGGAATGATACGTCAGGTGGTGGCTGGAACGACCCATCTGTATTTGGAAACTTAGAGCTTGTAAAAGTACTGGAGGAACAGCCTGATCCAGGACAACCAAATCCAGGCCAACCTAGCCCAGGTCAACCTACTCCTGTGCCTCCAAGCAATGAGGATTTAGGAACAAAACTACCAAAGAATGTGTACGAGATTATCGTTGAAAACAGAAACGGCAAAAATGTATCTGTTGTTAAAATTGACAATGGTAAGTTTACACAATGGGCTAACCAAAGTGAAAAAATAAATAAAGTAACTATTGCAGTTGAGTCTGCTACGAATGTAGAAGTTCGCCTTCCTGCTCAAGCTGTAAAAGCATTAAGTGATAAAAATGCTAATGCACTAGTTGAAGTTGTTACTACTGGAAGCACTTATCGTCTACCAGTTATGGAAATCAATGTAGATAAACTTGCACAACAATTAGGTGTTACTGTTGAAGATCTAGAAGTTTCAATTGTTATGCATGAAACAACAGATACTTCAGGCGCAGTTACAAAAGGTAAACTAAATGTTGTAGCAAATATCGTAGAATTCAAGGTTTATGTATCTGCAAATGATAAACAAGTAGAATTAAAACAGTTCAACTCGTTCGTTGAAAGAGAAATTATTGGAGAAAAGCCCTTTAATGCTGGTAAATCTACTGCTGTTCAATTAATGGATGATGGCTCATTCCGCCCAGTTCCAACGTTATTCGTTGGGAACCGCGCAATCTTTAAAAGCCAATCAAACAGCAAATACACCATCGTAGAAAATACAGTAACATTCCCAGATATCACTTCAAATTACTGGGCAAAGGCTCCAATTGAAACATTAGCATCTAAGTATATATTTAGAGGTTATGAAGATGGTCAATTTAAGCCTAGAAACGCAACTACACGAGTTCAAGTAGCACTTCTTATTACAAGAAGCTTAGGTCTTTCTACTGATACTGCTTATAATGGGCAATTTTCAGATGTGAAAGGATCAGAGTGGTTTGTAAAAGAAGTAATGCCTGCAATTGAAACAGGAATTATTAGAGGATCTAACGGACAATTCCGTCCACACGATGAGATCACTCGTGAAGAAGCAGCAGCAATGTTTGCACGTGCGTTACGCTATGTTCAATACGATCAAGCCAACCTAGATACAACAAAGAAAATCTCAATCTACCAAGATGCTAACAGTATCTCAAATTGGGCAAAAGGTGATGTTGAATTCCTTCTTCAAGCGGGAATTATGACAGGAAGATCTAATGGCAAGTTCGAAGGAAAAGAAGTAAACCAACGTGCAGAAACAGCTGCATTGTTAGTAAGATTTTTAAAAGAAGCAAATTTCATTAACTAGTATTAGAAAGACTCAACTTTTGTGTGATGCAAAAGGTTGAGTCTTTTTTCACTGCTGGTAATAATATAAAACTTCTTCTCTAATACTATACTAACTAGGTAGTCAAAAATTGAAAACCAAGCCTACTCATCTTTTGTGAAACCCTCTATATTATCCATAACAGCTTCTTTCAATCTTGTAAGCATAATATCACTTGATTTTAAATCTTCCCCTCTAACCCCAAAATAGATTTTAAGTTTCGGCTCTGTACCTGATGGGCGTAAGCAAAACCAAGAACCAACTTCTAAATGAAACTTTAATACATTCGAAGCTGGAAGATTTATTTTTTCTTCCTTTTGACTTACTGAAAAATAACGAACACCATTTTGATAGTCTTCAATTACTTCGATTGACCCATTAGCAATGCTATCAAGCTTCTTGCTCCGAAACTCATTCATAATATGTTGAATTTTCTCTGTACCATGCTTACCTTTTAATGTTAACGAAGCTAAATCCTCTTGATAATACCCAACTTGACAATAAAGATCTATCAGAGCTTCAAATAGCGATTTCCCCTTTGATTTATGATAAGCGGCCATTTCAGCTGCCACAAGGCATGCTTGAATAGCATCTTTATCGCGTACAAAATCACCAATCAAAAACCCAAAGCTTTCTTCGTATCCAAAAATAAACGTATGATCCTTATTTGACTCGAACTCTTTTATTTTTTCGGCAATATATTTAAAGCCAGTTAGTGTATCAATTGTTTCTAACCCGTATTTACGAGCAATGGCTCGTCCCATTTCTGAGGTAACTATTGTTTTAAGTAGGACACCGTCTTTAGGTAAACTCTCTTTTTGAGATAAAATATAATCCAAAATTAGTGCCCCTAGTTGATTTCCTGTTAATACTACATAGTCACCATCTAAGTTTTTGACTGCAACACCAAGACGATCTCCATCTGGATCTGTTGCTAGCAAAATATCACCATCTAGTCTGTGGCCGTACTCTATCGCCAGTTGAAAAGAAGCTTTTTCTTCTGGGTTTGGAGAGACAACAGTAGAAAAACTAGGGTCTGGATTTTCCTGCTCTTTGACAATAGTAACATTGTTAAATCCATGCTTTTTCAAACCTCTCTGAACAAGATAAGCCCCTGTACCATGCAATGGAGTATATACAATCTTCAAATCATCCTTACTAGATTGAGATAGTTGTTTATTGACTCTAATATGTTCCATTTGTTCTAGGTATACTCTATCAATCTCTTCATCAACGAATTGTAGTAATCCCTTTTCAGATAATTGCTTAATTTCTATAACCTGTAACTTTAATTCATCCTGAAGTTTTGTTATTTTGCTTGTAATATTCTCTGCAACTTCAGATGTTACTTGTCCTCCATCATAGCCATATAGTTTAAAACCATTGTATTCAGGGGGGTTATGGCTAGCGGTAATAACAATTCCCGCGAAAGCATGTAAATGACGAACAGCAAATGACAGTTCAGGTGTTGGACGAATATCGCTAAAAACATAGGTTTTTATTCCATTAGCACCAAGAGTTTTAGCTGCTTCTAATGCAAATTCCTTGGATTTGTGGCGGTTGTCATAAGCAATGACAACTCCTTGATCGATTTCTTTCTCCCCTGTTTCTACTATATATTCTGCTAAACCTTGGCAGGCTCTTCGCACCGTATAGATATTCATCCGATTTGGTCCTGGACCAATTTCTCCTCGCATTCCACCTGTACCAAATTGCAAATATTGATAAAAGCAATCCTCAACGTGCGTGAGATCATTTTCCATCAACATTATTTGCTCCTTTAATTCCACATCTAAATGTACTTCCTTACACCATCTTGTATACTGTTCTTTCCAATTCATAGTCGTCCTCCAAATTGCTTAATCGTACATAAGTATAAACAACGGAATACTACATATTCCGCTGTTTACACAACATTCCTACATAAACTACCAATTCAGTTCTCCGCACTTTCTATCAAGAAAAACTATGTCCATTTATTTAAATTTCTCCTGTACAAATTTAATAAAACGTAGAAAGCTGCTTTAGGAATTAGAAATGTACGCCCCCTAAAACTAGAAGGTGTACTTACTCATTAAACTATAGACACTTAAATTCTATCCATTCAATTTCCAAATCTGATTTTAAAGACTCTAGATTTAATTTATAAAGTCCTTCTTCGAGCTCAATTTTCACAAGTTTTTGTCTAATCCATTTACCGTCCGTACCATTGGTCTGAATCGTCGTCACAAATTCATCATTCAGTTTAAGATTACAAGCTGTTTGGGCTAAATTCGTTTTTGGTGACATAATCTTTACAATAATACGATACATGCCAGCATGTTCTACTTCCATAAACGTGGCTACTGAGCGTGATGGCGTTATCTTAGGATTTTCAGATAGATTTTGCATTTTATCTGGTGAAAGAGACGGATTCGCTTCAAACTTCGTTACCGTTTCTTCAATCTCTTGTTTGCGTGAAAATACAGGTGCATGCATCAAGAAATCACATATATTCATTGCAGCACGTTGTAACTCCCCACGTGTTAAAGATCCATCCTCTAACGCTTCAATCGTATTGTCATTTCCAGAATTGATTTCTGCTCCATAGTTATTAACAACCATGTATAGATCATTTTGGGAACGAACCATATAGTTCGTATATTCAGTAGCTGCTTCTCCTCCAGTTACCACATCATTCATTTTTGCCCACCAATCCGTCATCACGATTCCTTTAAAGCCCCACTCTTTGCGAAGTATAGTCGTCGCTAAATCGTAATTGGAAGCGGTCCAATGACCATTGATTGGATTATATGCCGTCATAATAGAATTGGCACCACCTTGTTTTACTGCCAGTTCAAACCCTTTTAAATAAATTTCCCTAACCGCACGTTCTGAAACAACGGCGTCTACATTGTGTCGGGCTTTCTCTTGGTTATTGCAAGCAAAGTGTTTCAGCGTTGCATTTGATCCACCTTTCATAATTCCACGGGTAACAGCTGTCGCGAAAACTCCTGTAATCAGCGGATCTTCTGAAAAGTATTCGAAATTACGTCCATTTAGTGGACTACGTCTAATATTCATCCCAGGTCCAAGTAAAACATCAATGTTATTAGAGACTAATTCTTTTCCTTCCATTTCATAAAGTTCTTCAACTAAGTTAATATCCCAAGTCGCAGCAAGTAATGTCCCAATTGGCACCTGCGTCGACAACGCTCCACTTTCCATTCGAATTCCTGATGGGCCATCAGCTGTACAAGCAATTGGAATACCTAAGGCGAATAGTCGATCACTTAGGCCACCAAAGGCTGAAGCCGTTCCAGGTGTAACCAATGGACTACTCATTCCTTCCCCTCTAACAATCGTCGCAAGTTCTTCATCTGTTAACTGAGCGATAAAATCTTCCATACCAACTTTTTTATCAAAGACATCTCTTAATTTATAGCCTTGATCACCCGTCTGTTCCAGCGTTTGAGGAAGGTTCTTTTCAATTCGATCTGCTAAACAAATCTTACGTTTCGGAACATCTTCATACGTTAATTCATAAGACCCGTCTTCTTTTTGTACACCTGGTTTGATTCTCGTAAAACTCTCTACAGGTGCTAACGCTTCTTCTAATTGCTCGATTACTTGAAGTTCTTCAACGAAGTAACCACTTTCCCCATCAATCTCAATTTTTTCAACCTTCTTAACACTCGTACCTACATAAAAGTTGTACAATCCGCTTTCTATTACGTAAGCAGAAGGATGGCCAGTGACGCCAGCGTCGTCATATGAGGCCATACTACTCACTGGAAAATTAACTGCGACGGATTGAGACTCTCCAGGCTCAAGTAATCTTGTTTTCGTAAATCCAGCTAGCACTTTTATTGGTTTGCCTAATTTTCCTTGTGGTGCTTCATAGTAAACTTGAACAACTTCTTTCCCTGCAAATGTTTCTCCGGTGTTTTTAACTGTCACCACAATCTCAACATGCTTTTCACCATCTTTTGTCACGAGTTTAGCACTGTCAGTATCTACCGTAAACTCGGTATAAGATAAGCCATAGCCAAATTCAAACTGAACTTTCTCAGGGCAAAACGTCTCAAAGTAGCGATAGCCCACAAAGATATCTTCTTGATAATAGTTTTTAAGTTCATCGCCATAATTACGGGTAGACGGATAATCATCAATTGAATAGGCAATTGTATCCGTTAATTTACCACTCGGAGTAACATCGCCAACGATAACATCAGCAGCGGCATTTCCTCCTTCCATTCCACCTTGCCACACGTAGAGGACTGATTGAATCGAATGTAGATAATCTTCATCATTCAGCCAAGCCATATCTATAATGTTCGATACATTCATGACAATAATGACTTGCTCAAAATTCTTAGTTACTAGTCTAATCATGTTCTTTTCTTCAGTTGTCAACTGATAGCTTCCTGGCTCATCTGCATTATCTTTATCTTCACCAGCGGTTCTTCCAATCACAACGATAGCTTTATCGGACTTATTCCTTGCCTCGGAAACGATCTGTTCTGTTAATGGCATTTCCTTTTGAAACCATGGCTCGGCAGCCCAGCCACCACCACCATTATCAAAAGGATTTTCTTCTAACCACTTCTCATATGTAGTCGCTAAATCTTCATTGACATTGACTGTTTTCTTATTTCTAAGTCCTCCCAATAAATTGGTAGTGTACTCAACATTTACACTACCACCTGATCCCGTTCCGCTTCTATAGTAGTCAATTTGACTTCTTCCAAAAATTGAAATACTTTCTCCTTCTTTAATAGGAAGAGCTTGTCCTTCATTTTTTAATAAAACAGTACCATCAGCAGCAACTTTTCTACTAAACTCTGCAAATCCTTTTAAAGGAATCCCGTATGTCTTCTTTTCCATTACACTTACCTCCCATTTTTAATCGATAGTTGATTAATCAGCTAATCTATCTGCACCTATTAATATTTGATCAATTATATTTAGCTCTTCTGAACTGAAATCAAGGTTATTAAGGGCAGTTACATTCTCTTCAAGTTGGCTGACTTTACTAGCTCCAATTAAACATGAAGTAACCTTTTGCTCACGGAGCACCCATGCGATCGCCATTTGCGCAAGAGACTGATCACGTTGTTGTGCTAATACGTTTAATTTCTGTACTTTTTGAATGACTTCTTCGGTGATATCTTCCCTATTTAGAAAAACACTAGCCTTAGAGGCTCGAGAGTCTGTTGGAACACCATTTAAATAGCGGTTTGTTAACAATCCTTGGGCAAGGGGAACAAAGGCGATACATCCTGTCCCTTCTTCTTGCAGGAGTGATGTTAACCCTTCCTCAATCCAGCGATTGAACATCGAATATGCTGGTTGGTGAATTAGCAGTGGTGTGCCTAATTTTCTTAAGATATCAATTGCCTGTTTCGTTTCCTCAACCCCATAGTTAGATATTCCAACATAAAGAGCTTTCCCTTGTTTGACGACATGGTCTAGCGCCATCATTGTTTCTTCAAGAGGTGTATCGGGATCTGGCCTGTGATGATAGAATATATCGACGTAATCCAATCCCATTCTGTTTAAACTTTGATCGAGACTCGAAACTAAGTACTTCCTTGATCCCCATTCACCATATGGCCCTTGCCACATTCCGTACCCTGCTTTTGTGGAAATAATCATTTCATCTCTAAATCCAGCAAAATCTTGACGTAGAATTTTACCGAAATTTTCTTCTGCTGATCCAGGTGGTGGACCGTAATTATTTGCTAGATCAAAGTGAGTAATGCCTAAATCAAAGGCCCTTCTAATAAGAGAACGTCCATTTTCAAAGACATCTTCTCCACCAAAGTTGTGCCACAATCCTAATGACAAAGCAGGTAGTTTAAGCCCAGACTTACCACATCGATTGTAAATCATTGATTCGTACCGTTGTTCGTTTGGTTTATATACCATTTTAATCCTCCTAAAATTTGAATACACTTCTGTTCCTTGCTCTTCCGGAAATTTCCCAAGCACTTTTACTACTTTCCTAATCTGACTCGTTTCTTTTCAAATATATTAAATGAAATTAACGTGATTGACATAAGCGTCAATCCAATCATACTTGGTAAGAATAGCCCTACGTAGACAGGGAAGTAAATAAAGAGATGATAGATAATGACAAAAATGAAACTTAGTAATAATACAAAATGAATATTAATCATTCCCATAAGAAAGGAATGCTTAAGATATTCGAGAAATCTTAAATTGTAATGAACGTATACTGGAAAAAAGTAAATAAATGTAACCAGAAAAATAATACTATTCAAAATCAAACCTATCGTAAGAATGACTTGTAAAAGCCCACTTTCTACGAAAAGATAGCTATAATTTATATAAAGGATGATAAATGCAAATGCAAAAATCAGTCCAAAAATATTCGATTGAATAAATTGATTTTTATACGTACGAAAGTAAAGAGTGAAAATTGGTATATCAGTATCTTTCATCAGCCATTTTCTCACTACTGCTAATAAGGCAACTGACGCTGGTACAACTCCAAAGATCCCAAACCCCAATAGTGTAAATAACATCCATAACAAATTAAGGTAAGCTATTTTCATAAACAATTCCAGGACCTGATATATCTTTCCTGTCATTCCATCCGGCTTCATTTTTACCATCCTTTTCAAAACGATCTACTTGATAATATTTACAACTAGGATAGAAACTATTTCTAATAACACATTTAGGAGCGAGCCTTCATTTCAAGATTGAAAGTCGCTCCTATTTGATGAAGAATTTGATTACTTAATTAATTCTAGCTTTTCTAGTAAACGATACAGTACTACCGCCCCTTCAACTCGTCTAGTCTCTTGTTTAGGTTTGAAGGTTCTTTGCCCAGTTTTTACATCTTCATATCCATTTAGTAACTCAATCGCTGTAGCAATGCCCACATACTCCATCGCAAAACCTGAAATAGATTGTGAGTCCTTATAAGGAAAACTACCCGAAACGCCTTCTAGTAATTCTGGCTTAACTAACTCAATTGTTCGAATTAGTATTGTCGCCATTTGTTCTCTCGTAATATTTTCATTTGGATTAAATTTACCAGTGGTATGTCCAAAGACTAGTCCGGCTTTTTTTGCTGCCTCAATTTCCTTCACACCCCAAAATTGCGAACTAACATCAGAAAAATCACCCTTATAGTCTTCTAATGGAAGCTCTAATCCACGGGCAATAAGAGCTGTGAATTGTGCTCTTGTCAATTGTGACGCTGGACCAAAGGTATTATCGTCCATTCCCTTTATCACACCCTTAGCTACTAACAAGTGAATTTGTTCCTTAGCCCATTCATAACCAGCAAGGTCTAAAAACTTCGGAGCTGGTTTTTCTGGTTGAACTGGTAGTGTCGGTTTCGTAGGCTGAACCGGTTGTGGTGGGTTTATCGGTTGAACTGGTTGCGTCGGTTCTGGTTCTGTTACATCAACTTCTTCAACCTCTACTAATCTTACGTTGTCAATTAGGATTGTGTATGGAACAGGTAATTCTGCATCTGCACCTTCTCTACCTAAACCGAACATGAATTTTAATTTACCAGAATTCGTAACTTCAACGATAGATTCATATGTCTTCATCGTACTACCTACAGTAAATTCTTGTATACCGGTTCCTTGTAATTCAACTCTCGCAATACGTTCATGATCTGATTTCATATCAAATGCCATTTTGTAAATTCCAGCTGGTACTTGAACTTCTTGGAATAATTGTATTTGCCACCATGCCCAACCAACTTGTTTAATTTCTGCATTTAACACTCCGTCAACAACAGAGAAGTCAGCAAGACCTGCCCAATCTTCATAAACACCTTGGTTGTGAACGTACCAAGGTTGACCGCTTTCTGGGTTACCAAACTCAGTTGTCGTTTCAAACGTACCATCAACGATTAAGTTATCTCCAATTTCTCTCCATACTTTACCAGTTGGATCAAAAGGGTCTATTGGGGCAGTTGGATCTTCTCCAACTTGACTACCATTTAGAACTTCACGAGCACCTTTAACTTCTAATCTTACGTTATCAATAAAGATATCGTGACTATCAGTTATGACGCCACCAACCGAACCTAGTAAGAATTTTAATGCCGTTACGTCAGTTGAATTCATATCGAATTGATATTTATAGGTTTTTGTCTCAGTTGTTAATGCAATTTCTTCTGAGAAATGACGGTGGTAACTAGCATTTTCAACAATAAGCTCAATTTTTCTATCCATCGAAGCACTTCCATCAAATTGAATGAGGTATGTTAGTCCTTCTTCTAGGGTAATGTTATCTTGGAAAAATTGTACATGCCAAGTATCATTTCCAGTGTGATCAACAGTTATTTTTGCTTTCCCATCTTCTTCACCAAAAGATGCCTTTGATTGTCCTTCCCAAACACCTTGAACGTGATTGTTCCATCCATCTATTCCATTAGAGAAATCACCATTCGTTAACGGAAAATATCGTTCTCTTTCACCTATAACCTCGAACTTTACGTTATCGATTATGACTTCATGACTGCCAATTTCATCAGAACCGACAATTTTTCCCAATAGAAATTTCATGTCTACTGTATCATCAGTATTCATTACAAATTCAAACGTATATGTTTGCTTAGAATTCGTTAATTCTACTTTTTGGGCAAAATAACGATGATAACTTGAATTTTCTAATACTACTTCTACAACTCTATCGACTGTAGATTTAGCTTCAAACTCTACTACATACGTTTGGTTTCCTAAAGCTTTCAACCCATTTTGCATTAATAGGACATGCCAAGGCTCCCAACCTGTATTAATAATACTAGCTTTAAAAGCACCGTCTACAACATCGACTGTTGCCTCAGAAGATGGCTCATAAAGCCCATGAATGTGTGTATCCCAATGATTTAATTTGTTTGAGAAATCACCGTTCTTTAATGGAAATGCTTGCTCAACTGTAACACCTGCATTGTTATTCGTTGTGCGAACCATTTTTACGTTATCAATTACTACATCAATATCATTTCCACCTAAGAAAAAGACTAGTTGTCCTTCTGTGTCTTCTACACTTGGCATTACAAAAGATACTTCTTTTGACTCCATAGCCTCATTCAAGGAGACTACTAGATTGCTAGAGTAATTAACGCTACCATCTTTACTTAGCAATGCTACTTCAATATTTCTAGCGGCTGCTGCTTTAGCATCAAACGTTAACTTATATTCATCAGTAGGAAGAAGATTTATTCCTTTTTGTACTAGTTTAATAGATTTAACAATAGAACCACCGTCGATAATTGAAACAGTCAGCTCTCTAGCATCTGGACCAACAGAAGCTGTTGCTTCTGCACCGTCTAGCTCAAAGT
This sequence comes from Anaerobacillus alkaliphilus, assembly GCF_004116265.1. Taxonomy (NCBI): domain Bacteria; kingdom Bacillati; phylum Bacillota; class Bacilli; order Caryophanales; family Bacillaceae; genus Anaerobacillus; species Anaerobacillus alkaliphilus. The sequence continues at coordinate 91,098 of NZ_QOUX01000023.1, forward strand.
TCCAGTACGTCATACGGTCCATTCTACCTTGATCAAATGTCCCATTGTAAACATGGTTCCCATTTCTTAGAGGTTTCTTTGGCGCTTCTTCATTATAAGGATCTAATGCATCTACCTCTTCAACTACTACATTACCAATCCACACAGGATTTGAACTCAAACCTAAGTTAAACTCAAGACGTGCACGTGGATCTGTATCATGTTGCATTTGGAAGATCATTTCATACGATTGAATATCGTTGGATAGCTGATAATCCATATTTGGGGAATACGCTGTCCACCCACGATCTGCCCCACCACCAATTTTCACATTGATACTTCGGTTAGTATTCGACTTTGCATCAAAACTTAACTTGTACCATCTACCTTTACCTATCGTAACATTCTGAATTAACTGGATTGAATACGTTTGATTCCCACCATTGGCGATTTCTACTTTTGCAAATCTATCGCTGTTTAACGTATCAATTGAAACTGAACCTAGACCGTTAAACTCTTCTAAGTTTAAGAAGTTCCAGTAAGTACTGTTCCAATTATTTACGACATCATCGTTCGTTCTTAAAACTGTAAAATTCTTTTCATAGTTATTGTCATACACATAATTTCCATCCACTGCTACTTTAGCATCAGCAGGTAATTCTTCTGGCTCAAACACTGGCTCTACTGGTTCTTTGTAATCCCTACCTGTTAATTCATAGACTCTCACATAATCAACAACCATTTCTCCTGGGAATGGTGTTGTTTCATCAGGATTCCCACCATACCAACCACCAATGGCAAGATTTAAGATTAAGTAGAATTCCTGATCAAAAGGTGCAGGATATGCGTATTTTGCAGGGTTCCCAGTACTCGTTGTTGACCAATTGTTTAACGTTTGAAATAACACATCATTGACATACCAACGGATTTCACCTGGCTCCCACTCAACCGCGTAAACATTCATATCAGTAATGTCACGACCTTCAGGGAAGTAATAATCTTTTGCAGTGTAAGTATTATTTGGCCACTGTCCACCATAATGAATTGCTCCACCAATATGGTCTGGTCTTCCACCAGCGGCTTCCATAATATCGATTTCACCAGAAGCTGCCCACCCACCGTATACATCGTCTTCCGGCATCATCCAAAATGCTGGCCAATATCCTTGACCTTCTGGAAGGGACATTCTCGCTTCAAACCGACCGTATTTTTGACTAAACTTACCTTGGGTGTGAACTTTTCCTGACGTATAATTAAATGTGCCTTGTCGTGGATCTGTATGAGATTTCTTTAGACCCTCTAAAATTAATTTACCATCTTCCACACGCACATTATCTTCATGGTAATACTGTAGTTCTTCATTTCCCCACCCTGGGATAAATGTTTCACCATCATAAAATCCATTACCAGTGTCTATTGTCCATTTATCTAAATTTAGCTGGTCTCCTTCAAAGTTATCTTCCCAAACTAATGTCCAATCTTCATTCACTCCAGAAGTACCCTCCGCATTAACAACCATACTAAAATTAGAAAGAATTAATAGAAAAACTAATAGAATATTAATTGACCTCTTCAACATAAATTGACTTCCCTCCAATTTAAAAATAAATTTTTAGATCAATGTTAAGAATAACGAACAAAATCACCTCCTTAACTACCTAAATCCTTATATGAGTGTGGATCATAGCTGTTTAAACAAGGCTCTTTTCGTAAACATTGTGGCTTTTTACCCTAAAATAATCGGAAAAATACCCTAGATGAAGATATCAGCCAATAAATTATGTAAGAAAAGAGCAATACTGACTTACATAGTTGTGAATTCTTAGTATTTTTAAAGCAACAAACTTTGCGAAAACAGCCTTAAACAAAGAACGAAAGCGCTTTCGGAAATATGTAAGAGTAGTAGGTAGGTAAAATAACTACCTACCTAATGCAACTTAATTTAACGTAACAACCATTTTTCTTACTTTCCCATTTCTGATATCTTCAGCATGGACCCCTCTTATTGTGCTTCCTTCAACAATAATGGTCTCTCCATTGCTATAGGTTAATACGTATTCTGTAGGTGAGACTTTGTCACTTCCGTAAGTGTCTAGCTTCTTACTATTTACATACGTAATATCGCAAGATCCAAGGAACGTAAATGAAACTTCACCATTTTCTGTGAACATCCAGCTTGGTAATATTGGAGATAGTTGAACAGTAAGTTCTTCGTTTTCAAACGTAAATGGTTTTCCACCAGTCATCATGACGAACCACATATTCATAAATTCAATCGTTGAACCACTTAACCTTGATACAAAGCCACGTCCGTGTAGCTTAGGATTAGGATTTGCACTACTTGCAATGAACGAGCTATTCTCAAGTGTACTTCTTCCATATACTTTCGGATCTAGGAATGGGATTAACGCTGTTTTCATATCATCGTAAAATTCCTTGGCTAATCCTGACTTAAGTGTTGCTAACAAATACTTATATTCCATATGCAAGAAGACCGATTCGTTTTCTAACCATCCAGGTGTAAAGGCGTTTGCGCGTCCAAGTTCATTTGGCTCTTCTTGAATTGACATTGACGTTTTGTACATACCTAACTTGTTATCATATATATCAGATGCACGAACAGCTTCATAAATCTTTTTCGCTTCTTGTTGATCTTCTGTCAATTTTAATGATTTAACGACGCCCTCAAGAAACGGCGTTACTGCTTTCGGTGTCCACTCTAGCTCTGAGATCGCTGGCACGCCCTGGTCTAAACGGTTCTTTGGTTCAAAGTAGAAGTACGTAGGAACAAGCTCTCCATTATAAGAACGAACTCGCTCAATTCCTTTCTCTACTCTCGCCTTAAGAATTTGACTCATTTCTTTCACTTCATCTACCGTGTATATAGACTCTTCACCACTAATGCCTTGATAAATCGTCTCACGGTAGTTCTCTCTAAGTGTAGAAACCTCATGCCAATACTCGTCTTCATTAATCGCTAAAGTTTCGACTTTCTTAATTGCGTTTACGACGCCGTTTAAGAAATCAGCTGCTTCAATCGGAAGTGCTACTTTCTCTTTACTATCTACATCTAAAAGTATGTCAAATAGACGTTTTACTTCGAATAATTCTGATGTACTAGCACCAATCATACCTGGTAAACCATTTAAAGAATCGTTCCAACCAGGTTTATCTGCTTCCATCTCAACGCCTAATCCCATTGGGGCTAATGTGGCGGTTTTTACAAGACCAAGAAGGAATAACTTAGAATAAAGTGTCGTTTTATAAACTTCACCTTGCCCTCGCTTATCTTTCACCCACAATACACCATTATTTTGTGCAGCTTCATGCTCTTTCTGTTTATCTTCATAGATGGCACCGTACTGACGTAATTTCCCATTGTTAATAACGTATTTTTCCTCACGTTCCTTAACTCTAGCTGGGCTTTCAAAGTATTGATAATCTTTGTTAAAATATAATTCTTCCATTTTATCTGGATAAATTGCTAAATAACTTTCAATTAAATCAAGGTTATATGTCCAGTGATCCATCCAGTATCCTTCGCCAAATTCAGCTTGGAATAAATGATCTGATACACTCAATACAGCCGTTAAAAACTCATCAAAGGACGTCAACAACAATACTTTTTCACCCTCTAAGAAGTGTTTAAGTTCTCCTGGAGTGTAAGAAGAATGGAAAAACTCCCTTACCTTTTCTTCAAATTCCTTTGTTACATAAGGGCTAAAATCAAACGATATATGATCAATTGAAAATCTAACACCTTTAACTCCAAGTGGATTATATCCATCCAGTTGAATTAAGTTCATAAACATTTTTACATTGTAGTCCTTTACTCTTGGCTCAAAAAAGACATCACAACGTCGATTCTGGTTGATATCGCGGTAGTTACCGTTTCCTTGAGAATAATAAGTAGGACTAAGTGAAAAGAAGTTATAATCTCTTTCTAAGTCACCATGCTTACGTGAATAAAGATAGTATAAATTTTGTTTATCTTCTTTTTCGAACACGAACGGGAATCCCCCACGTAAGCCATTGTCTAAATAACTTTGACGACTATAAGCATCAAAAAGCGGTTGCCCTGTTTTAGCTTTAATCGGTGCCGTAATTTGGTCAGTAATCGTTGCTGCAATTTCTTGCATTTCTCGTAAGCGAGGAATTGTTATTTTCTCCTTTACATACGAATTGACCGTTGCAAGGTTACTAGCATGACCTACGACTGTATATATTTCCAACTCTTCATTTGGCGCGAGGTTAACGTTTACAGCTGTAAAACCACCGGAAACTTTATTTGTTGTCTGTTCTTCTTTTGCAACTAACTTTTCAATGCTTTCATTGAGGAAGTTTATCGGCGCTTGGAGAGTTGTATCTGTTCCAAAAATGATATCACGATCAACAATTGGTTTGCCTAAGGTTTCCTCGCCACGGTAAGAAATAAGGCTCATAAAGAAGTTTCCTTTGTGGACTTCTTTTACTTCTGCCGTGTCTTCCATACTCCCTCTTAACCTATAGAATGGAATGTTGTTTTCCAAATTATAGACATCAAACCAGCTCTTGATTGTATTCCCTAATTCTTTATATGCTGCATTCGGTACGCCACTCGGGAATACACTAGGTAATCCATCTAACAACTCAAAACGTCTCTCTTTATTAGAAGTGTTTATAAATGTCACATGACGAACGAGACCTGCTACTGGTGATTGTGGAAGAGTAAAATACTCAACCTTCATTTTTACTTCATGTATTTCATTCAAATATTCTAAGGCAAGTTTATTCTCTGAGATCTCCATAACTTCTAGTTGATTCCCTTGATGTGTCGAGAATGGTTCTAAAAACGTCGATTGGTTGCCCTCAATGATTTTGATAAACGTTCGAAATCCTTGAACCTGAACAAGTTGATACGATTTATCTGCAGGTAAAAACTCCATAATTGCATGATCTTTATCTTGAACACCAAAGCTTGCAATCCCTTGACCACGATTAACATAAAATACCCACATCGGGATGCCGTCTACACCAGCAATCCCAGGTAAAAAACTAGAAAATGTTGGGCGTTGTTGAAATTGTTGTATTTGAAAACTTTGATTTTCATTAAGTGAATACATGTTAGTCCTCCAAATTGCGATATTTAAAGGCTCTTTTCGTACCTTTAGCTTAATAAATATAATGAAATGACTAAATAATAGAAAGTGTCCGTTTGTGTGTCTGCGAGGATCGGAACATCACAGAAATCGCTAATCCTCATTACTTTTCCACACCGAAAGCGCTTTGGAAACTAGAGACTTCTTTGCTTTACAATTTGTTGGTAACGTTTCGCACTGTCTTTCCAATACCTTTGTTGTGTCTCGAAATCAACATAAATAATTCCAAATCGTTTTTCATAGCCAAATGCCCACTCAAAATTATCGAAAAGCGACCAGAGAAAATAGCCGGCCATGTTCATGCCTTCTTCATCTAGCTCACGAACTGCATTTATGTGTTTCTCAACATAGTCTGTTCTCTCTTTATCGTGGACACTTCCATCTGCCTCTAAAACATCGTCATACGCCGCTCCATTTTCAGTGATGTAAATTGGCAGATCTGTATATTCACGTCTTAGACGGTGAATTAATTCTTTAAACTCTTTTGGAGAAACATCCCAACCCATTCCAGTTTTAGGATAATCGGAATAAGCAGAAGTAAAGAGGAAATTACTTGTTCCGTCATATTCAACAAGTGCACGATTATAGTAGTTAATTCCAAAGAAATCACACTCAACTGAGATTGTCTCCAAATCGCCTGTCTTAATAAAGCTAAAATCATGAACCGAGTTTGAGAAAAGGTTGACCATATCTAATGGATAGCTTCCTTTAAAAATCGGATCTAAAAACCAGCGATTTGTATAACCATCTATGTTATTACTAGCTACTTGATCATTAAATGAGTCAGTTGCTGGATACGTTGGCGATAGATTTAATGTAATACCAACCGGAGTATTAGATTGAAACTTCTCTTTTAAAAGTTTCACCGCTTTTCCATGAGATAAGAGGATGTGATGTGCTGCTTTTAAACCCTCTTCAACGTTTTTATGACCTGGGGCATGATGTCCTTGAATATAACTTAAGAAGCTAGCGCACCACGGCTCGTTATGAGTGATCCATGAATAAACGTATTCATCTAGCTCCTCAAAGCATTTTTCTGCAAATTCAATAAACCATGAAACAGAATCTCTACTCACCCAGCCACCTTTCTCATGTGCCCACATCGGTAAATCCCAGTGATAAAGAGTTACCATTGGCTTTATTCCGGCTTTCAACAACTCAGAAATTAACGACTTATAAAAATTCATTCCTTCTTCGTTATATACACCTTCTTGAGGGAAAATTCTTGGCCATGCAATTGAAAGACGGTAAGAATCAACACCTAACTCTTTAATAAGCTGAACATCGTCTACATAACGGTGGTAGTGATCACAAGCAACATCACCAGTATCACCATTGATCACCTTTCCAGGAGTTCTAGCAAATGTATCCCAAATTGATAGGGAACGCTCTCCTTCATTATAAGCTCCTTCTATTTGATAGGACGAAGTTGCTGTCCCAAAAATAAATTCTTTCTTAAACTGTGACATAATTGACACCTCTTCTATAAGTCGTTATTCTTTTACTGATCCTGCTGAAATACTGCTGATAATGTACTTAGATAAGAATAAAAACATAATCATAATTGGTACTACTGAAATGGCAATACCAAGATACATAGCGCCAATATTTGACTCTACCTGTGAACCTCTTAAAGCCCCCATCATAACTGGCAAAGTATATTTACTTGGTGTAAATAGAACAACAAGTGGGAGAATGTAATTATTCCATGAACCAATGAAAGTAAAAATCCCCATTGTCGCAATCGCCGGCATCATAATTGGAATACCAATTTGGTGGAAAATTCTAAGCTCACCTGCTCCATCAATCCTTGCTGCTTCAAGTAATGATGGGTGTAAGGTTGATACTACAAACTGCCGTAAAAAGAACACTGTAAACGGAGCTGCAATAGAAGGAACAATTAATGGAATATAGCTATCAAGAATTCCTAGTGTTTTCGCTAAATCATAAAACCCAATTAAACCCAATTGACCTGGCACCATCATTAGTACTAATACTGAAACAAATAAGGCGTTACTGCCTTTAAACTTATATACTGCAAAACCATATGCTGTTAATGCAGAAAAATATGAACTTAACACTGTAACACTGATAGCAATAAATAAACTATTTCTAAAACCTTTCCAAACATCCATATAACTTAATAGCACGTTATAGTTATCAAGTAATGATCTGCTTGGCAACAGCGTAAAACCATTTCGAAGAATTTCCGCTGTTGAGCGCGTTGCATTAATAATCATCATATAAAACGGTATGAAGCTAATAATTAATAGAATAATTAATAGGGCATAAAGAATACCTTTTACGATGCCTCTTTTACTCACTGTTGTTCACCCCTAGTTCACACTTTTGCGATACATTGCTTTGAAAGTAATTAATGAGAATACCACGGTGATAATAAACAAACCATATGCCACCGCTGCAGCATATCCGTAATTGTTAAAGCGGAATGCTTGGTTGTACAAGTACAATACCATTGTGTTTAACGATCCTTGTGGAGCACCTAAACCATTAGTGATTAACATCGGTAAGTCAAAAATTTGCAATCCACCAATTAAAGAAGTAATTAATACGTATAACATGATCGGCTTCAATAATGGCAGCGTGATACTAATAAACGTCTGAAAGCGATTTGCTCCATCTATTAAAGCTGATTCATAATAATCATTAGAAATCCCTGATATACCTGCCATTAATACGATAAATGTATGACCAAACCACATCCATGCACCAATTAAAGCAACTGACCATCTGGCAGTAGTAGGATCATTCAACCAATTGATTGGTTTAGAGATAATTCCAAGGTCTAACAAGAGATGATTTAACGTACCGTGATGCCACCCTAATAAAATTCCGAATAATAAAGCTACAGAAGCAATCGTAATTAAATTAGGTAAATAAAACATCGCTCTAAAAAATCCTAACCCTTTCATTTTTAAACGAATGTCTGAAAATAAAACCGCTAATCCAAGCGCAATTCCAATTTGAAAAATAAAGTTTATTCCCCAGATATACCAGGTATTGATAAATGCTTGAAGAAAGTAGGTATCTGTGACTAATCTTTTATAATTAGCTAAACCAATAAATTCTGGTGTACCCATTCCTGAATAATTTGTAAAACTGTAATAGAAGGTTAGTAAAATAGGATATATGCTAAACGTAGCAAAGACGATAAAGAAAGGTAATATAAACAGATATCCATAATAGTTTTTATTTTTCATGATAAGCGCCTTCCTTCTTCGATCTTATATAAAAGGGGATAGTAACAACTGCTATCCCCTTTCATCTTTTTATTTTTGATCTGGTGTTTTAATTTGCGGGTAAGCGTTTCTTACTAAGTTATAAAATTCTTGAATAGCTTCCTCTTTCGTTTTCACACCATCTACATATTCTGAAACCATATTCCCAAAGAAATTATCAATTTGTTGATCGTATCTTGTTACAAGACCAGGATTAATACTTTCAGCTTGATTTAAGAAGAATGTGTAGTTATTTTGTCCACCTAGGAAAGGTTCACTAAAGTCACCTTTAATTTTTTCTGTAACTGGAAGATAAGATAGTACATCTCCGCTTTCTAGAGCCCAGTTAGTTAAAAATTCTTCATCATGTGTCATCATTTTTACGAATTCCCAAGCTAAGTCCTTATTTTTTGAACCACTGTAAATTCCTAACCATGTTCCACCCCAGAAGTACGGGTTCGGTCCGTTTGTAACTGCCCAATCCCCAGAAGTTACATCTGTATTCATCTTAAGAACACTATGAAGCCCCCAAGTTGGTAAAGCATAAGCGAATACCTCAACTTCATTCGAAGCATTTGTATCTACTGCGTCCCAACCTGCATTATAGTTGATTGGGCCATCCATTGCAGCAAACCAAGCAGGAGACCATTCTGGTGCAAATGCTGTTAAATCCATTTCACGTAATTGCTTTGCATAATCAAAGTGATTGATACGGCCTTCTGACATAACAAGTTCATTATTTTCATTTACCCACGCTTGCGGATTGTTTCCTTGTGCAAACCAACGAACTGCTCCTTCATCAGGGAATAAGCGATAGCCCTTAGCTTTTAGCTCTTCTCCTACTGCAAATAAACCGTCCATTGTACTAAACTTTTCACCAATTACTTGAGGGTCATCTGTACCTAATACTTCATTAGCAATACTTCTTCTATAGAAAATACCACCTGGTGTCGTTTGCCATGACAGCGCTTTAATGTTACCGTCAGAGCCACGACCTAAATCAAAAACATAGTCAACAAAGTCGCCCTTTAACTCTTCAACATTGTAAGGTGCTTGAGAAAGATTTTCCCAATACCCTTGTTCAACCCAATCCTTAATAAAAGCTAATTCACCAGTAAAAATATCAGGTGCACCTGAACCACTTTCAAGTACTGGTCTTAAACGTGTTGGATAGTCTGCAATTGGAATAATTGTTAACTCAATCTCAACATCATGTCTTTCCATGAAAACATCAATTGGTTCTTGAAGTTCATCCGTGAACGACCATACAGTAAGTTTTTGTTTACCACCTGGATTACTCGAGCTGTCACCCGAATTACAAGCGATTAGAGCAAAACTTAGAACTGATACTAACAAAAACAAAAATAATTTCTTCATTTTTCTTTCCCCCAATTCGTTTTTTTTAGTTTGGGTTTCCACATACTAATTTATTTGTAAATTGGAAACCATTTATTATCCAAAGCGCTTTCGGAAAGTGTAAAAAAACAATCACTTACACCTCAGCCAAAAACTCTTTTGAATACACTTTGTTTCCCAAAGCGCTTTCGGAATTAACAGAAATTGTTTTTCTGTCACGCTTCCAAAACTCTTTTGAATACAGAAAACAGCTCATAACCACCCAAAGCGCTTTCGGATTAGACAAGAACTACTTTTATGTAGTCCTCTCTCCGATTAAAGCTCCCTAGTTGACTCTCTAGTAACTAATTCAACTGGGATCGTAATAGCAGAAAACACCTTATTATTGTCATTAATTTGATTTAACAAGACTTTTGCTGCATTTTCTCCTATTAAATCCGTATCCTGCCTAACTGTTGTTAGCTTAGGAGTAGTGTATTTTGCTAACTCAATATCATCAAAACCTATTACTGAGATATCAGCAGGTACATTCAATCCGTTTTCGTTTATAGTACTTATTGCACCAATTGCCATCAAATCACTAGCAGCATAAACTGCTGTAGGACGGTCTTTTAACTCAAGTAACCGTTTCATGGCTTGATAGCCATCATCAAAAGAGAAGAAGCCTCCTTCAATAATATATGATTCTGGAATATCTAAATTAAGCTTTTCAACTGCATTTTTAAATCCTCTTAATCTTTCATTCCCTGCAAACGTTTTTTCGTGACCGCTAATATGTGCGATTTTGCGGTGACCAAGAGCATATAAGTGGTTGACAGCAATCTCACTCCCTGAAAAACTGTCGCTGTATACAACGCTTGACTTATTGCTATGCAAGTCAATTACAACGCTTGGCAAGTCAGAGTCCATTAAATGTTGTACTTCTGGGTTATCATAGTTTGAACAAACAACAATAATCCCATCAACACCACGATGTAGTGCATGGTCTAAGTAGCTCTTTTTTTCTGAACCGACATTTTGGCTCAAGAAAATAATATCGTAACCTGAGCTTTCCACTCGTTGTTTAAAGCTCTGAATTACTGCACTAAAAAATGGATGCTTAATTCCCACTCCTAAATCTTCAATAAAGATAACTCCTAACGTCCACGATTTCTTCGTTGTCAATGAACGAGCAATTGAATTTGGGTAATAACCAATTTCTTTTACTGCATCTAGGATAATCTTTTTGGTCTTTGCACTCACATCAGGATAGTCGTTTAATGCCCTAGATACTGTTGTGATGGAATACCCAGTCTTTTTTGCAATATCATATATAGTAGCCACTAGTCATCCCTCCAATATCGAAAGCGCTTTCGATATAATAATATAATCAATTACCCAGAAAGTCAAGAATGCTTTCAAATATAATTGTGGCCATTTTGAAAACTAACATGCACGGATTTTTCAAAACTTTCTCCTTATAATTTGCAGATAGCGCTTTTAATGGTCCCTCCATTTTTAAGAGTAACTTCTCTAACTATATAATCGCCTTCCATTAGTATTGGTTCTATTAAATCTTTTTCCTCAAGCTCCATGCCGATAAGACGTACCTCAGGAGTGTTCGAGACATCCTCATCTAAATCAAATATTGTTGATACGACACTTTCATTTCTAATAAAAATCGGATGGTATATAATAAATTTTCCCAAAGTGCTTTCGGTTAAGCATAAGAAAAATCCCTCCCTCTAGTTCTTTATGGCTCTGACTAAAATCGAAAGCGCTTTCGATTTTAGTCTATATATGTTGCTAATAGATCAATGATGTTTTATGTGAACAATCAAAAGAGGCTTCCTCTTATCCCTGATAATAATAAACAACAATAAAAAACGACCCCATTCCTTGCTTTAGCAAGAAACGAAGTCGTTATGTAAGTTGGTTGGTGGAGACTAGCGGGATCGAACCGCTGACCTTTTGGCTGCCAGCCAAACGCTCTCCCAGCTGAGCTAAGCCCCCACAAAATTTATATCAATAAAATGATTATAGCAAAAATAAATTAATTTTCAACTGTAATTTTTACCCTAACTTAAAATACCCAATACAATACATAATAAGCTACTCCTGCAACTATAGCAGAAATCAATGCAGTGAGTACATTCTCTTTTTGCAGCTTCTTATGTTTTACGAAATCAAAGATTAGCCAGCCAACAAATATTGTAAAGATAAACACGAGTACTTGAATCAAATATTTCACATCCTTTTATAACAACTCTCACTAATCATATCACATGACTTGTCCCTCTTTCCATCTAACTGACTATACAAAGTTGTATTATTGGCTATACTAATCAATACGTGTTTTTTATTAAACCTTTTTCAATTTAGGAGAGAGAACTTTATGAATTTTTCTGCAGTTACTCATACATACGCTCGTTTTCCAGTTGTTCTAAGGTTATTTATTATTGTCTTGTTCCTCATCGTAACAGCGGGTATTGCGATTCATTTTATTGAACCTGAGTCATACCCCACATTGTTCGAAGGCATTTGGTGGGCAATTGTAACCGCTTCTACAGTTGGGTACGGTGATTATACACCCGTTACAACGGTAGGAAGGATTCTCGCCATTTTTGTTATTATGTTTGGAATTGGTATTGTCTCTTTTTTTGTTACGACATTCGCGTCTTCGACAATTACTACTAGAAATGCCTTAAAGCATGGCGAGTTATCATTTAAGAAAGATGGTCATTATGTGATTGTAGGCTGGAATGAACGATCAAGGAATATGATTATACATTTACAAAAATTAAATCCCGAGTTAGAGATTGTGCTCATTGATCAAACGTTAAAACAATGTCCACTAAGTAGCAATATGGTCCACTTTATTCGCGGAAACCCTTTAGAAGATGATACATTACAGAGAGCGAATATTAAAAAGGCACATACAGTAGTCATTACAGCAAACCTTCACACGTACGAGTCAGAAGCCGATCCAAAAAGTATCATTACGCTTTTAGCGATCAAAGGGCTAAACCCAGAAATCTACAGCGTTGTTGAAATCCTAACACCTGAGCAAAAAAACAATTGTCTTCGGGCAGGTGCTGATGAGATTATTGAAACTTCGTTATTAACCAGTCTTGCGATGATAAATAGTACTATGTACCATGGAATCATTAATGTCGTCCACCAGCTGCTCGATCATCAAAATGATCATATGCTACTGTATTCAGAAGTTCCTACCCACCTATACGGAAAGACATATAAAGATTGCTTTTCAATTATTAATAACGATCATTCGCTAGTTATAGGCTTGTATCGAGATAACAAGGTTGAATTAACCCCCCTGCCAACAATAATTCTTCAAAAAGGCGATCACTTTATTGAAATAAAACGACTAGGTTGATTGTAAAATCAAAAAGACGACTAATCTAAGGATAGATGTCGTCTTTTTGATGTACAAGAGCCTAGATAATGTCGGATTTAACAGACTCTATCTCCTACAACTGTCACCCTTTAAGTACCACCATTTAATTAATACTAGAGTCATATTTGAACTTCTGTAGTATCTATAATTTAGAAAATATCTGTAGTATAATTCTTCATAAGGAGAGGATATTTTAAATGAATAGAAGACATACATTTGCAATTGCTATATTCATATCCCTATATATTTTTTGTCTTAGTCTTTCTACGGGTGTTTTAACAGATTACATAACATCTCTTTTCTCAGGAACAGCAATCTTTATTTCTTTATTTCTTCAGATCCAAATGTTTAGAAGGGTATCTCCCCCGTTAAAAACTTTTATATTATTTTTTATTATTGGGACAAGTAGTTACTTGTTAGCTGAAGTAACTTGGACTTATCAAGTTTTACTATTAGACAATTATCCTATCCCTAGCCCCAGTGATATATTTTATGATCTAAATACGATCTCGTATATTATTGGATTTATATACCTTGCTTATGTAACTAGTCAACGCCTTCATTTTATTAATTTTCTGCTAGACGTGACAATCATCTATAAAACAATTGTCGTTCTTTTAACGGTGTATTTTTTCGTACCTCAATTTAAAGCCAATGGATTTTTGCCTATTGAGATTACGATGGCAACGTTATACCCTGCATTAATTATCCTGTTAAATATAGCTATAATTATTTGTTACTACGATAAAAATTTTATTTTACCAAAAAAATCCATGTTAATCTTTTTCCTCGCTGCTTTAATTCAGCTTTTAGGAGATACATTATTTGCAATCTCTTACTATCAATCTTCTTTCACAGCAGGTAGTTTGCTAGATCCACTTTGGAGTTTAACAATTTTATTATATGGTTACGGGGTATACAGTTTGAAAGAAACGGTAGGTAATCTAACTGAACCATCTGACAAAATGCCATCTTATCTGTCATTTAAATCTAGCATGTACCGAATGGTACTACAGGGCCTTTGTATTCTTTTATTAGTTTTTTCTGTGATATACGCTGGTAATGTTGTACTTCAAATTACCTTAGTACTGACAATTATATTAGTCTTAATCCGTCAAATACTCTCTAGTTTATATATCCATCAGCTATTGCAATCGATATCAACTTTAAAAGTGGGATTAGAAGTAAAAGTAAAGCAAAGAACAGAACAACTTTCAAAGAAAAATAACGAACTTCTATATGCATTTGAACAAATAAACTACATGGCTTACCACGATGATCTGACAGGACTTCCTAATCGTAGAGCTTTGTATGACAAAATGGAAAATTATAAACTGAAGCAACAACCGTTTACCTTGTTGTTTATAGACATTGATAAATTCAAGGAAATTAACGACACATATGGCCATATGTGCGGCGATGAGTTCTTAATTTCATTTTCCAAAGGACTAACAAATACCATAAAAAACGAGGGTTTCGTCTATAGACAAGCAGGCGATGAATTCGTAATAATCTTTGAGGAAACTAATAAAGACATAATTGAAGAAATGATGAGGCGTTTGGACTATTTTTCAAAGGAACCTTTTTTGATCAATGAGCAAGAAGTAGTTATTAACTTTAGCATTGGTAAGGCGCAGTATCCAATAGACACTACTGATATAACAAAAATAATCAAACTTGCAGATAATGAAATGTATAAAGCAAAAAAGGGAATAACTACTTAAGTTACTCCCTTTTTGTTGTAAATACACAGCATAACTTTTCGGACAGGATCTCGTTTACTTCTGCCTCGTTTAGCTCGTAGTAACTCCAAGTTCCTTCTGTCTCTTTTTTTATAAAGCCAGCATCTAATAGTATCTTTAAATGATAGGAAAGCTTTGATTGTTTCATATCAACGATTTCACATAAATCACACACACATATTTTTCCTCTTACAACTAGTTCATGAAGAATTTGTAGCCGTTTTTCGTCGGCCAGTGCTTTGAATTTCAGCTCGTAATCTTTGAAAGATTTCGTGTTATTCAACTGTAAAAGCTCTATTTCTCTGATCTAAATCACCTTCTCTTATTGAGCACAGCAAATTGTGTTACAGCAAGGCTTTTGCTGTGCCATACCATTTAGTAAATTTGGTAAAGTTATTTCTTCCTCTTCTTTTTTCACTTGTCTCACTGATTGTTTAAGATTTTCATAACGGTACTTTGCTTCAGCCTGTAAAAAGTATTGGTTAGTAAACATTGTAACATTCCTCCAGTTTTTTTATCAAGATATTTTGATTTAAAGGGTTTGTTTCATCAACTTTTTTTGATCTAAGTAGATATTACACCCTTAACCAATATTTAGCAACACGTTTAATCAAATTTTTTTGATTTATTTTTCGACATAGTTAAAGCTAACTAAGTTTCCCTAGTTAGCCCATTTACTTATGAATATAATAAAACCGCTTCTAATTCTTTCACTAAATCCTTCCCTGTTTGCACCCAATTCTGTGGGAATTGACCATCCTTATCCACAGGTTCTGAGAATTGGTTGACCCACGGGTTCGGATCATGAACATGATCGTCTAGTCCTCTTTGATATACATGTGATAATAAAAATGGTCTTCCTAGTTGCACGACTACACCTCTTTGATCAAGCTCGCCTTCAACTGCTGTAAACGGTACGCGTAAAAACAGATAGCTTACCTCATCATCCATTTTATAATCAAAGTAACCATGATCATAATCCCAGTTACCACCAATGTCATAGCCAAGTGGTTTTAATTTCTTCTCAAGATCAATCAGTTTATATTGTTGATTTTCAATTTGCGATGGCATTTCAATCATGTTAGACAGCCTCCTTAAGACAACTTTGCTAGTTATAGGTTATCCTAAATAAATTTTTTCATGTGAGAAAAAGAAAACCAGCCCTTAAGTTGGACTGGTTTTCTAACATTATTTTTATAAGGCTCTTTTCGTAAACATTGTGGTTTTTCTATCCTAAATTATCGGAAAAATACCCTAGATGAAGATATCAGCCATTAAAAGCAAAGAGCATTACTTAACAAATTAGTGGTGAACTCTTAGTAATTTGTGTAAAAATCCGGCTTTGGATTTTTACGAAAGCAACAAACTTTGCGAAAACAGCCTTTTATAAACGAGCTTCTAACTTTGCTTTTTCTTCTTCAAATCCCGGCTTTCCTAGAAGAGCAAACATGTTGGTTTTGTATGCTTCTACTCCTGGTTGGTCAAATGGATTTACCCCTAATAAGTAGCCACTGATCGCACAAGCTTTCTCAAAGAAGTAAACCATATAACCAAAGTGGTAAGCAGTAAGTTCAGGAATGGAAACAATTAAGTTTGGTACTCCACCATCAGTGTGAGCTAACATTGTTCCTTGGAATGCTTTTTTGTTCACGAAGTCCATTGTTTGACCTGCTAAATAATTTAGACCATCTAAATCAGAAGAAGCTTCTTCAATAACGATTTCTTTTTCAACCTTCTCAACGTGCAAGATTGTCTCAAATAGGTCACGGCGACCATCTTGGACATATTGTCCCATTGAGTGAAGATCCGTAGAGAAGTCCACTGAAGCAGGGAAAATTCCTTTTTGATCTTTCCCTTCACTTTCTCCAAATAATTGCTTCCACCATTCTGATACGAAATGAAGGGAAGGCTCATAATTAACCATTAGCTCAATTGTTTTCCCTTTATTATAAAGGGCGTTTCGAACAGCAGCGTATTGATAGGCATTGTTTGTTTTTAAATCTGGGTTTTCTAGATCTTTACGAGCATCGTTAGCACCTTGCATCATTTCATCGATATCAACACCACTAACAGCTATTGGCAGAAGGCCAACTGCAGTAAGGACAGAGTAACGTCCGCCAACATCATCAGGTACTACAAACGTTTCAAAACCTTCTTCAGTTGCTAGTGTTTTTAATGCTCCGCGAGCCTTGTCAGTTGTAGCAAAAATTCTTGTACGCGCTTCTTCGACACCATATTTTTTCTCGAGGTAATCTCGGAAAATACGGAATGCTATCGCTGGTTCAGTTGTTGTTCCTGATTTTGAAATTACATTTACTGATACATCTTTACCTTCTAGTACATCAAAAAGGTCGCGAACATATGTAGAACTAATATTGTGACCAACAAAAATAACCTGTGGAGTTTTGCGAACATCTTTTGATAGAATGTTATAAAACGAATGATTTAATGCTTCAATCGCTGCTCGTGCCCCTAAGTAAGAACCACCAATACCAACAACTAGTAACACATCAGAGTCCGTTTTAATTTTTTCTGCAGCTTTCTTTATTCGAGCAAATTCTTCACGATCATAATTTTCAGGAAGATCAACCCAACCAACATAGTCACTTCCTGCACCAGTTTTGTTATGTAGTGCTGTGTGTGCAGCTGTCACTGCGTCTTGTAAGTATGTAACTTCGTGCTCTTGAACAAATGATAAAGCCTTAGAGTAATCAAAATGTAATTTACTCATCTAAAAATTACCTCCTCTGTTTTACTTCTAATTTAGACATAACCTTAGTATATGTTAGCTTAGAAAAAACTAGTTATGTTCTTCGAAAAACTCTCACATTCACTTTATTAAAAGAAACCAAACAAATCAAGACTCGTTTTGGATGAAAGCGTCACCAACTAAAAATATTTGTCAAAAACAAAAACATCGGGACTTTGTGAGTCCCGAACGCTTCATTTATAGTGATTTAGTTAAGATTTCGACTACATCTTGCTTTTCTAAACTTTTAAAATTACCAAAAACTCCTCTTGCCATTGCCTTTTCAGCCATAAGGTCAATATTTGTATCGTCAATTTGATAATCTTTCAAACGACTCGGCGCACCTAAGCTTTGCCAAAATTGCTCAAGTATCTCAATACCCTCTTCGGCAATTTCTTCCTCTGTTTTATTTGTCGGATCTACATTCCAAACTCTGATCGCTAATTGATTAAGTTTGCGTAAGCCAATGTCTTTTACATGACGAAGCCATTGTGGATAAATAATCGCTAAACCACCTGCATGTGGAATATCATAAACAGCTGAAACAGCATGTTCAATATTGTGAGAGGCCCAATCACCTCTAGCCCCCATTTGTAAAAAACCATTCAAAGCAATCGTTCCTGAATAAAGGATCGTCTCTCTTAATTCATAATTCTCAAGGTCCTCCAATAATCTTGGGGCTGCCTCAATAACTGTCAGTAAAACAGCTTCACACATTCTTTCCTGTAGTGGTGTATTCGTTGTTGGATGAAAATATTGTTCAAACACATGAGTCATCATATCAACAACACCATAAACCGTATGATCTTTAGGTACAGAGAATGTATTTACTGGATCTAAGATTGAAAATTTCGGGAAAACAAGTGGGCTACCCCACCCGTATTTCTCTTTTGTTTCCCAATTTGTAATAACAGAACCAGAATTCATTTCAGAACCAGTTGCTGCTAATGTTAGAACTGTACCAAACGGAAGTGCTTCTGTTGGAAGATGCTTTCTAGTAACAATATCCCAAGTATCTCCTTCATATAAGGCCCCTGCTGCAATTGCTTTTGTACAATCGAGAACACTTCCTCCACCAACAGCTAAAATAAATTCAATGTTTTCGTTTTTGCAAATTTCAACACCTTTATGTACTGTTGTTAAACGCGGGTTAGGCTCAACACCTGCTAATTCAAACACTTCCACTCCTAAAACCTTTAATTGTTCCAAAACCTCTTCATAAAGGCCATTGCGTTTAATGCTTCCACCACCATATACAAGTAAAACTCTTTTTCCGTATTGTGGTACTTCTTTTTGCAACTGTTCAATTTGACCTTTTCCAAAGATTAATTTTGTAGGATTTTGAAATATAAAATTCTCCATCATTCACCCCATCCTTTCTATAACTATTATGTACGATTTCCTTTTTTTTCGTAAAGTAATAAGACTCAATATTATCATATTGTCCTGTTAAACATTCGTTACAGAAGTAATTCTGTAAGCATCTTTTACCCAGATTAATATGTCAAAATTCATAATTAGATTTTTGTAAATGTATAAATTTTAGCTTACTTAACCATTCTAAATATAGAAGGTAGCTTCTTGTACTATCTTTTCACTTATGGGTAGTATAAGAAAAACTTGTTAAGTTATTTTGACAGGTTCTTCTATTACTTACTAATCCCCCTTTAAGGAGGTGAGAGGAATGAGCGGAATTCAACGCTTTGCTTTAGTACTTGCAATTATTGGTGCGATTAACTGGGGCTTAATTGGGTTCTTTCGCTTTGATTTAGTTGCTGCCATCTTCGGTGGTCAAGCTGCTGGATTTTCAAGATTTATTTATGCTTTAGTCGGACTTGCAGGTTTATATTGTATTTCTATCCTTTTCAAACCTGATGAAGAATTAGAAAGAAGCCCACAAACTGAAAGGTAAGCTTTCTTTCTACTGAGGTTGACGTGTAAGAGGTTTAGTCGAATGGCGACGATCTTTTACATTGTCAGCCTCTTTTCTCATTTCCTAGGGAATAATTTGTCATAATAATGGAAATGATACTGTTGATTTGTCTATTTCGACACGTTTATATAAAATAAAAAAGCAACCGAAGGCTCGATTGCTGTTTTACTATTTATTTTTTTGTACGTTTGTTAAGATCTGCTTGAATTTCATTTGATTGTTTTAACCAACCTTTTAATTTTTCTTCAAGCGTGTTGAAGCCTTGGCTCTTCTCTTGACTTACTTCGACCTTTTTTGGTCTTTCAGTACGAGGCTTAGCTGGTCTTGCTGGTTTTTCTGGAGCAGCTACTGTTTCACGAATTGATAGAGAAATTTTCCCAGTCGTTTCATCAACAGACATCACCTTTACCTTAACTTCGTCACCAACTGAAAGATGATCGTTAATATCTTTAACAAATCCGTGTGCAACTTGAGAAATATGAACTAACCCTTGTTTTTCTTCATCAATAGAAACAAACGCTCCGAAAGGCTTGATCCCGGTAACCTTTCCTTCTACTACACTTCCTACTTCTAAATGCTCTGACATAAAAACAACTCCTAACTATTTTTTAACTTATTAAGTATAGCACAAAACGTAATAATAAACAAAGACGAGGACTTTCTATTTACGTATACGATTGAAAACTCATTTTATTTTGTACAATATACAATAATAATATAGCTAAATTATGCTGAACATCAAAAAACACGCATTGATTTTCTCCATAAATCAATGCGTGTTTTTTTATTTAGGCTCTTTTCGTAAGGTTCTTTTCGTAAACATTGTGGCTTTTTCCCCCTAAAACAATCGAAAAAATACCCCGAATGGAAATATCATCCAATAAATTATGTAAGAAAAGAGCAATACTTACTAAATTAGTTGTGAATTCTAAGTGTTTTGTGTAAAAATCCGGTTTTTGGGATTTTTACGAAAGCAACAAACTTTGCGAAAACAGCTTTCGTAAATAATGTTGCTTTTTCACTCTTAAATAATCGAAGGGATACCCATTGATGAAGATATCACCCAATAAATTAAGTAAGAAAAGAGCAATACTTACTTAATTAGTGGTCAATTCTTTGTATTTTGTGTAAAAATCGGGCTTTTGGGATTTTTACGAAAGCAACAAACTTTGCGAAACCAGCCTTTATTTATTCCATAAACCTTTGTCATAAATATGCGTTTTAATTAATTCGATTAAACCACTTTTATTTAATTTCGAATAACCTCGGATATTGTACTCTTTCACTATCGCAACTAGTTCGTCTTTTTTAAGCTTCTCTAGATGTTCGTTTATATCTTCTTTATTTCTAGTCTCTGCTACTAATTCTTGACTACTAAATAACTCGTCTATTCGATTTTGAAGAGAGTCCCAATCGTTTAATACCAATTGGAATTTCTGTTTTTCTAATTCGAATAACTCTTTCGCCTTCTCTAGGCCAAATAGTTCCAACGTAACTCTTGTTTTTAATTCTATTGCCTCATGTACATCAGAGTTATTTTCTAGTTCCCTTGTATCAAAACGAGTAAGTTGATCAAATGACTTTTGATATTCAGCTACAGCGACATAGTATTTACTTAGCGCTAGTAATACGATTGTTATTGGCGCAATTTCCAATGCTTTATCTAAATTTCTTTTTGCATCATCGAATTGGTTCAAGACTAAATAACTATTTGCTAGTTCCACGTAAACCGGTACATACGTTGGCGACGATTGTTCGATCGTTGTGAATTTTTCAATTGCTTCTTGTATATTACCTTCAATTACATTCTCTTTGGCTATTCTAAATAAATCTGACATCTCTTCATCCAACGTTAGCTCAATTGGCGTTAAAGAGATCTCTTGCATTACTCCACCTAGCAATACGGTTACTGGTTTTTCAGTTTCGCCTATGTCAGCTAAATTTGATAAAATTGCTTTTTTCAGCCAATCTTCAATACGACTAGATACTAAAAGCTTTTTACTACTCTCCACTGTCCATTTATCTGAGTGGCTATTTAAGTAATCAAGGCTCACTTGTTTCTGCTTTTCTTCTCCAACAAATAGGCGATAAACTGCCATTAATTGTTCAAAACCACTATCTTCTTCTGCAAAGAGTAAAGGTACACGAATACTTTCTTCCATAAATAACTCGATGCTCTGTGCTAAATAGGTACTTTTTTCAGCAAGAGCTTGGTCACCCTTAATACTTCGTAAAGCTAACAGCGCTTCTTCATAATTCTTTTCATTACTTATGGCTAAAGCTGAGCGATAAAGTGAAATGGCTGATAGTTGTTGTTTCCGCTTTGTGTATAGTTCACAGATCTCTTTATCTAAGCGGAGTACCGAGAACATTTCCACAAGCTTCTGTAACATGTCATAATCATGATATGGATCTATTCCTTCTCGCTCTTGATAAGAAGCAAGTGCTGTTTGGGCATAGCTTTCAGCTTCTTTTCCGCGTTGAAGTCTAAATAAGAATATTGCACCTTGAATAAGAGCAAATACATTACGGTCATCTAGTTTTATAACCTTTTTTACAAACTGAAACGCTTCTTTAAAGTTACCAAGCATACCATAAATAACGGCTAGGTAATTTTGAGCAGGTATATACTCAGGATAAATTGATAATGCATTCTCGAAGCTACCTTTGGCTTCACCAACATTCCCCTCAGTTAACTTACGCTGACCATGTTGGTGGTACTCAAATACTTGTCTAAATTTATGAGGTGATTTTTTTTGAAAAGAGCTTAAACGCTCTTGAGTACCAATCAATGGTGATTTTTTTATTTTATTTTTTTTGGTTTGATTCCGTTTCATAGTGAAAACTCCCTTTCCGCCCATTAAAACCCATCAACTACTTATAATAATATAAAATCTAATTTCTTGCCAGTTTTAGAACGCAAATTTCTTGCTTTTCAGCCATAGCATCGACAAAAATGAACAATTATAGTAGATGAAATTCAAATACAATCACAATTTTCAATTTGACAATTACATAAAATCAGCTTATATTAATTGACATTACTTTTTTTGAAGGGCGTTTTATCATGTCAAAAAATCAATGGTCATCAAAGCTCGGTTTTATCCTAGCCGCAGCCGGGTCTGCCATAGGACTAGGTGCTATTTGGAAACTTCCTTACGTAGCTGGTACAAATGGCGGTGGTGCTTTCTTTCTCATTTATTTAGTTTTCATTATTTTCTTGGGAGCACCTTTACTAATTTCCGAGTTTATTATTGGTCGAAAAACACAAAAAGAAGCAATTTCTGCTTATAGAAGTATTGCACCAAATACATACTGGCACTGGATTGGAAAATTAGGCGTCTGTACTTCAATCATCCTTTTATCGTTCTATAGTGTGGTCGGTGGGTGGGTCGTTAATTATTTTTTACGCAGTCTCACAGGTAGTTTAAGTGGTCTGGAATTGAAGGAGTACCAACAATTGTTTGGAACGATTATTTCTAATCCCACTCAAGCTGTAGCTGCACATTTAATTTTTATTTTTCTAACGATTATTATCGTCCAAGGTGGAGTTCAGAAGGGGATTGAACGAGCAACAAAAGTGATGATGCCTACCTTGTTTGTTTTATTTATATTTCTTGTATTTAGGTCGTTGACATTAGAAGGAGCATTAGAAGGGGTCCGATTTATTTTAATGCCAAACTTTTCAGACGTCACATCAAAGACTTTTCTATTTGCTTTAGGCCAAGCATTTTTTGCCCTAAGCCTAGGTATCTCAACAATGGTAACTTATAGTTCCTACTTACCAAAAGGTGAAAGTCTTCCTCGATCAGTAGCATCTGTTGTTGGGTTAACAATCTTAATTTCACTACTAGCAGGTCTAGCCATTTTCCCTGCCGTTTTTGCTTTTGGATTTGAACCAACTGAAGGACCTAGTCTTATTTTTACTGTCTTGCCAGCAGTCTTTAATGAAATGGCATTTGGATCTCTTTTCATTGTGTTTTTCTTGGCTTTATTGCTATTCGCTACACTTACATCATCCATTTCTTTATTAGAGATCATTGTCGCTTCACTTACAAAAGGACGAAATGATCTACGTCAGAAAAAAGCATGGACTGCCGGTCTTCTCATTTTTGTTCTAGGTATACCATCAGCTCTATCCTTTGGTCTTCTAGCAGAATTCTCTTTTTTCGGGAGAACCTTCTTCGATCTTCTAGATTATCTTGTTAGTAACTTTTTACTGCCGCTTGGAGCACTATTTGTAGCGATCTTTATCGCGAACAAATTAACCAAGGAAGAGTTATACAACGAAATGTCACAAGGGTCTAGCATAACGTTTTCAATTTTCAAGCTGTGGTATTTCTTGATACGCTACATAGTTCCAACAGCAATTTTTTTAGTTATCGTTCTGCGCTAGAATCTTTTATAATCAAAAAAGCTGTCACTATTTGAGTGATCAGCTTTTTTGATTATTTCTTATCGTTAAGTTTCCCGTAAGTTAATTCTTTTTCCACAAAGGTAAATCCTAACTTTTTTTGAAATTTATCAATAATAAAAAATTCTTTGTGTGTAACGAGCGTTATGACAACACCTTTTTTTCCCATTCTTCCCGTCCTACCAGCACGATGAACATAGGCATCTTCGTCTACAGGTGGATGAATATTGATGATATGTGTGACATCATCTACATCGAGTCCCCGCGCTGCTACATCAGAAGCCACGACAACTTCAATTTCTCCTGACTGTAGTTGCTGCAATACCTTGGCACGTTGGTGTTTATCACTATCACTTGATAAGGCAGCTGCTTTCATTCCTTTATATAAGAACTTTTCCGTTGTTTCTGCTACTTTGTCTAAGTGATTTACAAAGATGATCCCACGTTTTACCTTTAGGCTGTGGACAAGACGTCTAGCCATATCGATTCGTTCTCGATCTTCAACTTTTAGGAATGAGTGCTCAACTTTTTTAGTTTCTAGCTTCTCTTCACTTGAGACTAGTAAAACTTCCGACCTGATAAGGGTTTCAATATCTTCCAATAATCTCCCTGGAATCGTTGCAGAGAAAAACATATATTTAGCGTCTTTCTCTAACCGCTTAGATATTTCGATAAAAGATTGTCTCGTTTCACGTTCTTGCAGCATACGATCAGCCTCGTCTACGACAAGCATTTTACATAGATGTATTTTCAATTTCTTCTGTTGCGTCAACTCTAAAATACGTCCTGGCGTCCCAACAATAATTTGTGGTTTTTGCTTTTTCAGCTTTTCTAACTGCCTTTTAATATTTGCACTACCAATAAACACATCGATGTTAAAGTTTGTGTCAGCTACTAACTCTTCCAACACTCGGTAAATTTGCATTGCTAGTTCGTGTGTTGGTGCTAATACAATCCCTTGTAAATCTTTGACAGACTCGTCCATCTTTGTTAAAAGAGGTAGTAAATAAGCAAGCGTTTTACCCGAACCTGTTTTCGATCTTCCGACAACCTGATGTCCTGCTAGTATATTTGGAATTGCTTCTTGCTGTATTTGCGTCGGAGTTGAAATATTCATTTTTTCTAAGCCCTTTAGTAAAAAAGGCGCAAGCTCAAAACTTTGAAATCCATTTTCCATTTTTGCGATCACCTTTCAATTGTTTCAGTCTACCTGTACTATACAGAAAACACCTATAAAGAACAAACATTTTTCATGAAAAACCTTCCAACTATTCCTTACTAATAATTTGTTTTATTTATACTGAATAATATTTGGAAATTTGGTAAAGATATAAGTGTATACAATTTAGTATTCCCCCTATTTGAAGCGAAACTTGTGAGAGTTTCGCTCTTTTTTTTGCAAAAGGCTGTTTTCGCAAAGTTTGTTGCTTAAAAATTACTAAGAATTCACCACTAATTTAGTAAGTAATGCTCTTTTCTTACATAATTTATTGGCTGATATCTTCATCTAGTGAATTTTTCCGATAATTTTAGGATAGAAAAGCCACAATGTTTACGAAAAGAGCCTTGCAAAAAAACTGACTAAGGGTAAGTCCCTAGTCAGTTTTTCACTATTTTAATGTATTAATAAAGCGGTCAATCCTTGTCACCGCTTCTTTTAGATTATCTAGAGAGGTAGCATAGGAACAACGAATATGTCCTTCACCACCGCTTCCAAAAACATGGCCAGGTACAACAGCTACTCGCTCTGTTAATAACAACTGTTCAGCAAATTGATCTGATGTAAGACCTGTATTTTTTATTGACGGAAAAGCATAAAATGCCCCTCCTGGTACATGGCATGGTAGTCCAATCTCATCGAATGATTTCACAAAGTAGTTGCGCCTTTGTTTATAGCTCTGCACCATCTTTCCAACATCGTCCATGCCATTCTGAAGTGCTTCAATTGCAGCATGTTGTGCCATCGTGGAAGCACACATCATTGTGTATTGATGGATCTTTAACATGGCACTTGTTATATCACTCGGGGCAATTACAAACCCTAAGCGCCAACCAGTCATCGCAAATGCTTTAGAAAAACCAGAAATAATAATCGTCCTTTCCCTCATTCCTGGAATGTTTGCAATGCTAGCATGGTTGCCATCGTACGTCATTTCCGCATAAATCTCATCAGATATAACAAGTAAATCATACTCTTCTACAATCTTTGCAATTGCCTCAAGCTCATCATAATTCATGGTAGATCCTGTTGGATTGTTTGGAAAACTTACCATGATTGCTTTTGTCATTGGTGTAATGGCTGCTCTAAGCTGCTCTGGCATTAGGCGAAAATTGGCTTCAACAGATGTTCCAACTGAAACAGGCTTGCCCCCGGCTAACGTCACTAAAGGAGCATATGAAACGAACGTCGGCTCAACCACAATCACTTCATCACCTGGGTCTACTATGGCTCGTAAAGCTATATCTAATGCTTCACTGGCCCCAACTGTCACGATGATTTCATTTTTTGGATCATACGGTAGCTGAAATTGTTTTTTCAGATAGTTAGAAATTTCAACCCTTAGTTCTAACATCCCTGCATTCGCAGTATACGCTGTATATCCTCGTTCTAATGACGATATACATGCCTCCCTGACACTCCACGGTGTGATAAAATCTGGTTCACCTACCCCTAAGGATATAATGTTATCCATGGAAGAAGCTAAATCGAAAAATTTTCTGATTCCAGATGGCTGAATTTCGTTCACTAACTTTGACGTTCTAATTCCCTTTGTCCTAGGTGTCATGGTGTAATCACAATCCTCTGATCTTCCTCGCCGTCACTAAAAACAACTCCATCGTGCTTATACTTTTTTAATTGAAAATGTGTCGTTGTAGAGAGAACTGAGTCAATCGTTGATAGTTTTTGTGAAACAAATCTTGCTATCTCATTCATCGTTTTTCCTTCAATCACAACAGATAAATCATACGCTCCTGACATAAGGTAAAGAGCTCTAACTTCAGGGAAACGATAAATCCGTTCAGCAACATCATCGAAACCTACCCCACGTTTAGGCGTCACTTTCACATCAATCATTGCAGTGACTGTTTCAGTTTCGGTAACTTTCGTCCAATCAATTACAGCGGAGTACCCGAGAATGACCTTTTGTTCTTCTAGCTTTTTAATAATAGTTACCGTTTCCTCCTCGGATAAATCAACCATCTTTGCTAAGGTGTCCACTGCAATTCTTGAGTTTTCTTCAATTAACTGTAAGATTTCTTTTTCTTTACTATCCAAACCAAATCCCCCTTCACTAAACGCTATGTTACTTTATTTAGAAAATGCCTTACTTAAAATCGCTCAAGATGTCTAAAATAAATTTATGCAGATTATCATAACATAATTTCCGCTTAGTAAAAACGATAAATTTTTGTTAAATTCTGAACTTTTTTAGATGAATTGATAGGAGAGCTTAATGATTAGTAACCCTTTAGTAGACAAAAAAGCACTAATAATTATTGACATGATTAATCAGTTCGATTTTCAACATGGTGAAGAACTATATAGGCACACAGTTCCTGCCGCCAAAAAAATCTATGAGTTAAAAACACGCGCAAAAGAAGTGAGTATCCCTGTTATCTATGTAAATGATAATTTTAAAAATTGGCAAGGTGACTTTCAAGATTTGGTGAATGCATGTCTGAACGAAAGCAAACTCGGTCGGGATATCGTTGAATTAATTAAGCCTGAAGAGGGCGACTACCATATCCTCAAACCTTCGTATTCTGGATTTTATGCTACTCCCCTTCACATACTGCTAGAACATCTTAACGTAACTTCCTTAATTATCACTGGTATTGCCGGGAATATGTGTGTTCAGTTTACAGCAAATGATGCGTTTATGTTAAGGTATCAACTATTTGTTCCTTCTGATTGTGTTGCCTCGCAAACTGAGCGTGCAAACATACAGGCATTAGAGCAAATGAAAGAGATCTTAAGGGCAAATACCTGTTTATCCGATACAATAAATTTATAAGGCTCTTTTCGTAAACATTGTGGCTTTTTTATCCTAATATAATCGGAAAAATACCCTAGATGAAGATATCAGCCAATAAATTATGTAAGAAAAGAGCAGTGCTTACTAAATTAGTAGTAAGTTCTTAGTAATTTTAAGCAACAAACTTTGCGAAAACAGCCTTTTATAAAAATGAAAGCATTTACACCCTTGGCATATCAACGAATTTCTACTATAATAATAGTGTAAAAAGGTTTATGTTTAATAAATATTAAACATGACTGCTATACACCTTCCTAGTGTATAGAAAAACCCCAAGGAATTCGTGGTTCCTTGAGGTTTGATATGATTGTTTACAATCAATTTTGCCATATCCATTAGGCTAAGCGGAAAACAATGCCGTGACCGCCTTTTGGATACTCCCATTTTATATTATCGTTTGGACATCCAATGCGACAGCTTCCACATTCATGACAGCCCTCGTATCCAACAAACATTCTGTCACCTTCCCACTTATATACATCACCAGGGCAAAAGCGCGTACAAAGTAGTTCTTCGCATTTTGTTGCACATACTTCATGGTTTAAAATCGTCAGATGTGATTTCTTATCTGCTTTGTAGCGGACGAGATACTGCTTTTCTTCGATTGTCTTTGCCATTATTTCATCACCTTCCAAGCACGATATAGATCTTGAGCAACACCAAACTTACCTCTGCCAGCTGTGAAGGATTGCATAATCTTTGCTTGTTTTTCCCGCTTAGGTGTACCGTCAATTGTAAAAAATTGACTTGCTGCGCGATTCATTAATGGAATGTATTCATTTAAATATTGCGGATGCGATTCAAACGTGTGAGTTAAGTCTTTATACTTCTTCAGGTCTTTACCTATGAAACTATCAAAAATACTTGTTCTGTACGAATCCAAGCCCTTCTCAGAAAAATCATTATTTGCCTTCGCTTGGATAATTGCTTCCGCAGCCATTTTCCCTGATGCCATCGCCATATTCGAACCTTCACGATGGATGGCATTTACAAGCTGAGCTGCGTCACCAATAACGACTACACCATTTCCAGTAAGCTTAGGAATTGCATAATATCCACCTTCAGGAATTAAATGTGCTAAATATTCTGCTGGCTCCCCATCATGAATATAAGGGCGAATCATTGGATGATTTTTTACGTATTCTAACAACTCGTATGGCTTAACTTTCGAGCGGATCATACCGGATAAAGTTGTACCAACACCAATGTTAATACTATCTTTATTCGTATACATAAATGCTGTTCCTAATTGTCCTTGGGTTGCGTCTCCAAAGATTTCAACCGAACAACCTTCATTTCCTTCTAAACCAAAGCGGTCATTGATCTTTCCTTTAGGCATATTTAATACTTCCATCGCACAAAGGGCAACCTGATCTGGCTTAAATTCCTTGTGAAAGCCAAGCGATTTGGCAAGTAGAGAGTTTACACCATCTGCCAATACAACGACATCAGCATAGATATCTCCATCTGGTCGATCCGTGCGAACACCGATGACTTTTCCGTTTTCTTGAATGCACTCTAAAACAACTGTCTCATTTATTAATAAAGCACCTTGTTCCACCGCTTTTTTCGCGAACCATTGGTCAAATTGCGCTCGTAACACCGTAAAGTTATTGAAAGGCTCCTGAGCCCATTCTTTCCCCTTGTACCCCATTGACATCATTGATTCTTTTTCTAAAAACCAAAAACGTTGTTCAACAACTGGCCGCTCAATCGGTGCTTCTTTCCAAAATTCAGGAACGATATCTTCGGTTTGTTTACGGTAAAGAATTCCACCCATAACATTCTTTGAACCAGGGTATTCTCCACGTTCAATTAACAATACTTTTAAGCCATTTTTCGCACAGACATTAGCACAAGCTGCACCTGCTGGCCCTGCTCCTACGACGATTACATCAAATTTCTCAGGCATGGACTGTGACACCTCCAACTTCTTTTAATGCAGCGCGAAATTCTTCAGTTAACATTGGTACAATTTCAAATAAATCACCAACAATACCATAATGAGCGGCATTAAAAATTTGTGCTTCCGGATCATTATTTATCGCAATAATCGTCTCAGAGTTGTTCATTCCAACCACATGCTGAACGGCCCCTGAAATTCCAATGGCAAAATATAACTTGGGCGTAACGGTTTCTCCTGTTTGCCCGACTTGGTGTGCATGACCAATTAATCCAGCTTCAACAACATCACGACTTGCCCCTACCGTAGCATGTAGAACGTCTGCTAAATCACACACAAGTTTAAAGCCATTTGCATCTTTCACACCTTTTCCTGCGGCAACGATAATTTCAGCATCAGCGAGGTTTACTTTTTTACTCGTATCACGAACAATTTGTAATACCTTAGTCCGTAAGTCTTCTTCTTTTACACTAATCGTTTCTTCTATTACCTCACCTGTTCGACCTGGTTGTGGTTCTAAAGCCTTCATTACTTTCGAACGAACGGTAGCCATTTGCGGGCGGTGTTTCTTACAAAGAATTGTCGCCATAATGTTTCCACCAAACGCAGGGCGACTTGCTTCGAATAGGCGCTTATCAAGATCAATGTCTAGCATTGTAGTGTCTGCTGTTAGACCTGTCATAACTTCCGTAGCAACAGCACTAGCTAAATCCTTACCGTTTGCGGTAGCCCCATACAGGAATATTTCTGGCTTATACTTACGGACTAGGTCCCCGACAGCCTTCATATAGGTTTCAGAGCGATACTGTTCTAGAATCGGGTCGTCAATCATATAAACTTTGTCTGCACCATATTCAAATAATTGTGAGGGAATTTCGTTAACGTTGTGTCCTAATAAAACTCCACACAGATCAACCTCTAATTTATCAGCCAACGCACGACCTGCTCCTAATAATTCTAGCGATACACCTACGACATTTCCTTCGATCTGCTCAATAAATACCCAGACACCTTTGTATTCTTCAATGTTCATCTCATCTTCCACCTTTCTGTTCAAATAGCTCACGTTTTTCAAGAACTATTAAAACAAGTTGCTTAACTTGTGATTTTGCATCGCCCTCTATACGCTTTGCTCCTTCACTCTTAGCTGGTGGCCACATTTTTCCTACAATCGTTGGTGATCCTTTCATTCCTAACTGACTCATATCCACATCGTCAAGGTCTTTAACAGCCCACACAGTCGGTTGATATCTTGCCGCTTTGATCATGTTTGGCAATGGAGAATAGGAAACTTCGTTAATCTCTTTTTCTACTGTTAGTAGACAAGGCATTTGTGACTCAATGATTTCATAGCCATTTTCAATTTTGCGACGAATTTCCACTTTGCTCTCGTTCAAATCTACTTTTTCAATTTGAAGAACATTTGTGATAGGTGGAATTGTCATACGTCTAGCAATCCCTGGTCCTACTTGACCTGTATCACCGTCGATGGCGTGTTTGCCACATAAGACTAAGGAGATCGGCTCGCTTTTTTGGATTTTTTCAATTGCTTTTGTTAATGCATAACTTGTTGCTAACGTATCAGCACCGGCAAATGATCGGTCAGAAATTAAGACACCTTCATCAGCACCAATTTCAATACACTTCTTAATGGCATTTACCGCTTGGGGAGGTCCCATTGAGAGAACGGTTACCTTCCCACCATGCTGGTCTCGTAACCTAACAGCTTCTTCTACAGCATGCGCATCGTACGGATTTAAGATTGCAGGTGCACTTGAACGATCAAGCGTGTTCGTTTTAGGGTTGACTTTGATAATCTTTGTATCTGGTACTTGCTTAATACAAACGACTATATGCATTGCTCACACTCCTTACGTGTACTAACCTTATTTAGTTTTTAACATTTTGGAAGTCGATAAAACCAATGAAACTCGCTACTATCAATCTTGTACTTCTTGATCGTACGAATTGTGCGGAAAGTAAGTTCAATACTTCACTTACTTTTTCATGTTGAAGAAAGTTGATGGTGTAACATATCACTCTGAAGAGTTGCAGTAGTTGAATGATGAGGATTTCTGGATTTCTGGAGTTGTTGACCTCCTCCCAATTTACAAAAGTATTTTACAAGTTAGGTAATAAACCATTTGTACTAACAATCGCTACTATTCTAGTAAGTGCAAAAAAGTACCGAATATTTGTTTTTTTACACAGCAGGAACAAGTAATTACATTTTTGTAAGCGATTACTTAGTTTATTTATATCAAATATATCGCTCTCCAACAACCATAATTTGTTTAGTTTTCCAGTACAGCATAAGTATTATTACTTTCTAAATAATAATCTTTTTTAAAGTTACAATACAAAAAAGCCTTACAACTAGCATTTAAATCTTCAATAATGTTATAGATTATTTTATTAATATACCTTTTGAAATTTTGAACATTTTGTTCACTTTTTCATATTTACCCATAAAAAAAGTAGTAAGGTTACCCCCTACCACTTCCATAAAAAAATTAAAAGACTGTTCTTAATGTTTCCTTATCATGATTTAACCAATGTTTCATTAAACGCTTTGCCCCATCAAGATCATGGAGTTTTGCCTGCCCACACTCTTTTTCTGTGGCAGCTGGAACTACTTCAATTTCTAGACTATATGTTAACGCAGCTTCCATAACATCAATGACTTCATCAACGGAGGGGTTTCCACTAACAATTAAATAATAACCAGTTTGACACCCCATTGGTGACACATCAATTACATCAAAATGGTCATACTTTTCTGTAAATCTACGAATATTAATTGCTAGTAAGTGTTCTAACGTATGAATGACGTCTGGTTTCATCGCTTGTTTATTTGGTTGACAAAAACGAATGTCAAACTTGTTGACTACACCGTCAGTGCCTACATTATGGGTTCCACAATGACGAACATAAGGTGCTTTTACAAGATTATGATCTAACTCAAAGCTTTCTACGGATGGCATTAACATCACTTCCCTCTTAATTTATCACGTTAATAATTTACTATTATAAAGCAGAAAAGTGGATTTGTCTAAATAAACAGAAATTTTAATAAAGGACAATTTTAATAAATCGTCCTCTTATCTCAATTAACGCTTAAAATTACTCTTTTTTCGTGATCTTAATACATTTAGTTTATCGTTTATTCTCTCATGCTCACTCGTTGTTTCATCCTCAAGAATAACGATTTTTGTAATTTCCTCGTTTTCAAGTTCTAGTTGTACAATACTACCTTGTTTCGCGTTTGAAGGTAGACTTACCAATGGAACATTATATTCTTTCTCCTCATCTCCAACAAGCAATACCGCCCACTTACCATCGACAATACGATCAATTACACCTTTCAATACTATACCTCCTTACAACCTATACTTAACTAACCAGCTCTTTCTTTTTAAATAACTGAATTGATAATAGTAATAAAGCAACAATGAAACCAACTGTCACTACCAAGCTTACCCAAAAATACTCAGATCCATTTCCAGAAGTGATAATGGCATTGCTATGTGTCGATAATCGAGCAGGACTCCAATACATATATTTCATTAAAAGGCTGGTGATGACTGAAAGTACCATAGTTGTTCCTAGTGTCAGAAATGCAATTGCACCAATACTCTTCATGATTGAGCTAAAGAATAACACCAATGTCATAATAAAAATTAACCATAGGGAATACACAACAGCACCAAGAAGCATATCTCTTACTACAAATTCGCCCATTAGTATGTAGGTGTAGTAAGCAGAAAAGAGATAGCCTAGCAGAAAACTTGAAACCGCAAATGCGACAATACTTGCCCATTTCGCTGTAAGATAAGCCGTATATGAGACTGGTTTTACTAGGATCATAACAAATGATCCTGATATGCGCTCACTAGCAACAATACCCATTGTTGCTAATACTAAAATTAATATACCTATTTGTGAAAACTGTCCTAGCGTACCTACTAATACTTCTGATGCCGTAGGGACTGGGATTTCAAATACGGCTCCTTCTGGTAGGCCACCAAGGTTTTCAAGTATCTCTGGAAGATAATAGCTTGTTATCGGCTGTGTCATCCCTAAGATGATAAAGACTAAAGGAACCCATATCCATTTATAATTTCTTAGCATTTCTTTTTGTTCTTTTGAAAATAGTAGTAACCACTGTCTCATTTTTTTGCCACCTTCAAGAAAAGATCTTCCAAAGAAGTCCTTACTAGCTCAAACTTTCGAATTGGAGCGTCTACACTTACGAAGTAATTTAGCAGTTCTCGTCTCGCTTCTTCCACATCAGTAACCGTTACTGTGATGGTCTTCGAAGAGTTACAAACTAACTCAGACACAAAAGGAAAGTCGCGAATTGTCGGGACCCACTCCTCTAATTCGCGCTCACCCTCGATATAAATCGTTGGTTGCTGATGATCACTTTGCAATTGGTCCAACGTTCCACTAATAGCCATCTCGCCGTTTTTAATAATGTAGATATAGTCACAGATTTCCTCGGCATCATGCAGAACATGAGTTGAAAATAAAATCGTTTTTTTCTCTTTTAATTGTTGCATAAGAGTTAATACTTCCCGTCTACCGATTGGATCAAGTGCTGACACAGGTTCATCTAATATGAGTAAAATTGGATCGTTCATTAACGCTTGGGCAATTCCTAAACGCTGCTTCATACCACCTGAATAGCCGGCAATTTTTCGTTTCTTTGCTTCAGCTATTCCGACCATTTCAAGTAGCTCATCAGCCTTTTTGGTTGCTTCAGGTTTGGAGAGGCCAGCTAACTGGCCTACGTATTGCAAGTACTCCAAACCTGTCATCCAACCATAAAAAACTGGATATTGAGGCAAGTACCCAATATACTTTCGAAAATCTCCGTTAGCTCCCTGATCAAAATTAATTTCGCCACTTGTTGGTTTCATAATGCCTGACAGCATACTTAATGTTGTTGTTTTTCCAGCACCATTTGGTCCAAGTAACGCGGTACACACTCCTTTTTGCAATTCCAAATTTAATTGGTTAACAGCCACATTACTTCCAAATTTTTTCGTTAACCCTGTAATTGATACGAGACTCATTACTCAACCCTTCTTCCAAAAAGGAAATAGGCGATTGGACCAAAAATATTGATCAAAATAATAATGAAGATCCACATAACTTTCGGTCCGTTTGTACGTTCAATTTTCACACAATCGATGAGGGCAATAACCATTAAGATTAATTGAATAACAATGATTGGGGCGATTAGTGCCCAGTTAATTGAAGATAAGTCCATGAGAACAACTCCTTAAAGTGAATTCATTTATATTATACGTTAAAATCAGGTTATTAGTTTCAATATTGATAATAAAAATTTAGTATGGTCAATACAGCGAAATGTTGAAAAATTCACGCAAAATATTTCGTTTATGGTAATATATAGATATTACTAGTCGACTAGGAGTGTATTATGGAGATTTTTGTTGCACGACAACCTATTTTAACAAGTACAGAAGATGTTGTAGGTTATGAACTTTTATATCGTAATAGCCATAAAAACATGTTTACTGCTATTGATGGGAATTTAGCAACAATTGAACTTTTAATTAATAGTTTCGTTTCAATCGGAAAAGAAAAGTTATCTAGTGGTAAAAAACTGTATATTAATTTCACGCGAAATCTTCTATTAAAAAGAGTTCCATGCCTTTTTTCTCCTGACAAAATCGTCATAGAAATCTTGGAAGATGTCGCAGGTGATGCAGAAATAATCGAAGTAATTAAAGAAATGAAGCAGATGGGCTACACTTTTGCTTTAGATGACTATACCCCGAATGAGTACAATAAATCCCTACTTCCGTATACGGATATTCTTAAAGTTGACTTCTTAAAGACTTCCGTCATACAACGAAAAGTAATACATATGATCGCCAAAGAGCATGGGATTAAACTACTAGCAGAAAAAGTTGAATCAAGAAATGACTTCGAACAAGCAATCCGTGATGGCTATGATTACTATCAAGGGTACTTTTTTAGCCGACCAATTATTATTGCGTCTCGAGATATTCCGTTTTATCCAAAGGATTATTTAAGCATTCTGACAGAATTATATAGACCGGAGCCTAATATAGATATTGTCGTAAAGCTCATAGAATGCGATTTATCAATATCCTATCGAATTTTAAAAATCGTAAATACAATGGCTTATTTTACTAGAGTGAAAGTAACTTCTATTAGACAAGCGGTACTTATCCTAGGATTAAATGAACTAATTAAACTATTAACGCTTATCTCATTAAAGGAGAAACAAGGTAGTTCAGTTGTTAGTCATGAAATTGTTCTCCGTTCAATGGTTCGTGCTAAATTTGCAGAACAGCTTGGAAATAAACTGTTTCAAGTAGAAACAAATTCAGAATGTTTTATGCTAGGTCTTTTTTCACTAATAGATACAATCTTACAACAACCGATGGATGAAGTTTTAAAAGCATTACCCTTTTCAGAAGAACTTAAACAAACATTAATAGGACAAGAAACTAAGTTTACCACTCTATTACAACTAGTCATCGCTGGCGAAAATGCTGATTGGGATACACTTCAGAAATTAGCACCAGTCGTTGATCCAATTAATATATCTGCCTGTTATGAAAATGCAATACACTGGGCTACTAAAATTAGTACCCAATTAGATGAAGCTAAAGGACAATAATTTGCATTTATAGTATAAGAATTTACCTTTAGATGATACAATATTCCTATGATTAAAGGCATACGCGAGGTGGCAGGATGGATATTTTTGTAGCAAGGCAGCCTATATTAACAAAAGAAGAAGAGATTATAGGCTATGAACTACTCTATCGAAATAGCCGACAAAATTCTTTTACTGAAATTGATGGTGATGTTGCCACTACTGACTTATTAGTTAATAGCTTTTTAGGGATTGGAAATGAAAAACTATCAAAAGGAAAAAAGCTTTTTATTAATTTCACACGAAACTTACTATTGAAAAGAGTTCCGAGTCTATTTTCTCCAGAGAAAATAATTATTGAAATATTAGAAGATGTAGAGGGAGACGAGGAAGTCATTGAAGCTGTTTCAGAATTTAAAGCCCTTGGGTATACCATTGCATTGGACGACTTCTTATTAAAGGATTTAAATAAGAACCTTCTTCCTTATGCTGATATTATTAAAGTGGACTTTCTATCAACCTCCAAGAAGCAACGCGAAGCGATCGAAAAAATTGCGAAGTTCTACAATGCTACATTATTAGCCGAAAAAATTGAAACACGAGCAGACTTCGAAGCAGCACTTCATGAAGGTTATACATATTTTCAGGGCTACTTTTTTAGTAAACCTGTGATCGTTTCTGCTGCAGACATTCCTTTCACCTCATTTGGTTATCTTCGAATATTAAATGAATTAAACGAAGTCGAACCAGATATTGATAAGATTACCTCTTTCATAGAGTATGACTTATCCTTATCTTTTAAAATTTTAAAATTTGTAAATACAACTTCAACCGTGAAAATAACTTCAATTAAACAAGCAATCATGATCTTAGGTTTAAACGAATTGTTTCGTTGGTTAACAATTATTTCTTTAAAGGAGCAACAACCTAAAACCGCTGTTGCTGAAGAAATACTTCTCCAATCTTTAATTAGAGGCAAGTTTGCTGAGCTGTTCGGAATGAAACACTTAGGTTTGCAACGCAAAGCGGAGTGTTTTATGGTCGGGATGTTTTCATTATTGGATACAATATTGCAACGACCTATGGAAAAAATTCTAGAGACACTACCTCTTTCAGAAGCTGTTAAAAACGCTTTAGTTAAAGATGAAAGCGAACTTGCGATTATCCTTGATATAACTGAAGCTGTCGAGCAAGCGAATTGGGAAAAACTTAACTCCTTTGGATTTTTAGCAACTGAACTATCTAGTTGTTACGAAACGGCCTTAAATTGGACAAATGATATTTTTGAAGAATTAAAATAGTAATCTGAAAAAAATTAAGAATACAGCAAAAAGAGGGTGTCCATACAAGCGTAGATCATAGGACAGCCTCTTTTATCCATTATTTCTTCTCTGCAAACCCCATTCTACACATCGACCAGGCAAAGCTTGTTTGTTGAATTTTATCGGACAAGTCCCACAATTGATCGACTAATCTTATTTCTACGTTTCTTTTGATGAGTTCGCCGTATAGGTTATCAACAATTAGTTGATTTATTGGCGTTTGTTCTTTTTCACTCACATAATAGCCAGCAGATTCGTCTTGTAAGTAAAAGTCACTTGGATCAAACTCGTATAAGTATAACGTAGTATTCTTCATTGCTTCGAACCATTTGTGTTCAATCGCAATTACATGTTTTATTGTTGCAGAAGAAAGATACATCTGTTTATCCTCTACTGTTGTTTGCTCATTACAATGAAACGTTACTCTTGGACAATTACGCGGAGTTAAAAAATTTGGTAAGCATCGCTCATGGAGAGCCCAAACGAGTCCCTTATTGGGATCAAGATCTTTTCTCGTTGGCACTCTTGGCTGAAATAGTTCGATATCCTTTTCTTCACTGACATGAAATAACCTCATATTTGCCCCCTACTGTTAGAGCTTTTTTATTGTGATAGCTAACGTACCCCAATGCTCTTCTTGCTCTTTACTGTAGATTTCATACGTCCCATTAAGCATTTCATCCATTGTCCAGCCTTCACAGTTAAACTTCTCAAATGGTATACTCTCATACATCTCCTGAAACGTAGCAAAGACAGTTACACCTAGTACCTCTACTTTCAGGGTTTCGTTATCTTCTGGAACAAGAATAAATTCAATGAGATCTCCCACATTAACTTTCCTTCTTTTTTCATCATTTAAACGAACTTCAACAGTCTTTCTACCTTCTTTAATCGATATAAACGGCTCTTTAAATAAGCCCATTGTATGTAGGTTCATTCTCTCACCTCATGTATCATTTCTATAGGCTCTTTTCGTAAACATTGTAGCTTTTTTAACCTAAAATAATCAAAAAAATACCCTAGATGAAGATATCAGCCAATAAATTATGTAAGAAAAGAGCAATACTAACTAACTTAGTTGTGAATTCTTAGTATTTTGTGTAAAAATCCGGATTTTGGGATTTTTACGAAAGCAAC